>NZ_JBKKJR010000003.1:0-183258 GCF_046614755.1 Megasphaera indica | reverse complement strand
AAATACAGCGTGAAATATTTTTTGGCACTTTGGTCGCTAAGGCCCAAACCGCAAAAAATCCAACGGACTTAGTTCAGGCCTTGTGTAAACTAGCTTCATCAACTTCCGAGGTGGCGTAAAAGTTGTAAAGTGCTGTAATTATAGAAATGATATAAAAATTATTTATAACGTTCATATGAATTCAGGATATGTAGTTCTGTTCGGTATTTTTGAATGAGCCGGCGGGAAAATGTCCGGCCAAACTGGCTGGAGAGTATTTCGGTCAATTTTGCATCACTATAAGGATGACACGTATCCTCCGATTGTATCAAGTGATATAATTCTTTTTTCAAAGAATCTTTAGAAATCTTTTTTCCCGTCTTCGGGAAGGGGCGCTGGAATAAGTCCTTAAAGGAGAGGGTCATATGTGATGTTTGTAGATACTTATTCTTTATGGAGCGGCTGATTGTCGAAGGGTGCACGCCGATTTCTTTGGCAATATCGGCCAGCGTCATAGGGAACAAGGGACCTTGGTTTTTCAAGTAGTCATGCTGGTAATAGCAGATGGCATCGGTCAGATTATATAATGTCTGGCGGCGCCGTTCGATATTATAGAATAATAGGCGACAACGAGTGTATTTTGTCTGAAAGTATTTTTTTACGCTTTCATCCGTCGTTGACTGCATCATGCGGACATAATAATCGCTCATCGAATAAGAGGCGACCCAGCCATCGTTTAATGTGATTTCATGGCCAGCAGGAGTGAACTTAATGATTACATCAGGGATGATATAAGTGACATCGGTTTCAAACATGCCTTCCAACGGAGCTGGATTCAGATTTCTAATCAACTGAAGGGCTGATAAAATTTCTTTTTTCGGGATTTTTAACGATTGGCAGATGCGAGATGTGTTTTTATTTCCTATTGCAGGTAAATGGTTTTCGATTAATTCTTCTAATAAAGGGGTCAGCTGATGGCTTCGCTGTAATTGTAATTTCAGACAGTCTTTTAATGAAGCTGCGCCTATACCGGCAGGATCTAAGCTTTGGAGTATTCGCAGACAAGAAGTGAAAAGGCCGTCTGGCAAAGGAAGCCTTTTTTTTAGTTCTTCTTCAGTGAGGGTCAAATAGCCTCGCGTATCGACATGATCCGCTAAATAGGAGAAAAGTGCCCACTGTGGAGTCGTGAAATTGGAAGGATTGACTTGTTCTAAAATAAATTGCTTCACACTTCGCTCTTCCGGAGCGGCTACAAAATTTAAAAATGAAGCAGTACCATCAGAGGAAACGCTGTTGGTTGTGACAGGGCTGTAATCCATAAAAGGATTTTCTTCGGACTCTTTTTGTAATAAATCGTGTAAAGATTCAGCAGATAGAGAAAGAATATGCAAGGATTGTATTTGGTTTATAGAAAGTTTTTGGAGTTGTTCCTGTGAGAGGTTTATACCCGTATCCATTTTTTACGCCTCCCTATTTTTCTGCTAAGGCTTTGAGTTCAGGATATTGTGTTTTTCCCGATGTATTTTTAGGGATTTGTTCGATATGATGAATCGTAAAACAACGGAGATGCAAACCTGTCTTTTCTATCAGGAAATCTTCGACTTCAGATTGATGGCCAGGGGCAGTCATGAATACATGCAAATCATCATCCTTACCGACACAGGCGAAATCGCTAAAATCAAAAGCACTTTTCAGCAATTCTTCTATTTCGTCCATATTGACACGCTTGCCCATTACTTTAATGAAACGTTTTTTTCGGCCAGCGATGTAATAGTACCCGTCTTCGTCAAAATAGGCCATATCGCCTGTATATAACCGGCCATGCCGCATATCTCCTAGGGCTAAATCGTCAGCACAATGGGCATATCCCAATGTGACGTTAGGGCCTTCATAGCAAAGTTCACCGGTTACATGGGGCTGTGTGATTTCTGTTTTTTCATCTTCCATGATGTGGAAAGTACCGCCAGGAATGGCAATGCCAATACTGCCTATTTTTTTCAGTCCCATATCAAAAGGCAGATAGGACATGCGTGCAGTTGCTTCGGTTTGCCCATACATGACAATGAACCGTTTTCCCGTCTTATGGGCGAATTCTAAATATTCTTTTTGCAGCCGTGTCGATAAATGGCCTCCGGCTTGGATCATCAGTGTTAATTTAGGCAGGTTCATCGTCATGAAATCGAGGCGCTTCAGACATTCATAGGTGAATGGAACTCCGGCGATAGAGGTGATTTCATCGCGTTGACAAATATCCCAGAATGTTTTTTCAAAAACGGTCGCTTCTGTAAGGTGTTCACAGGCTCCGCGTAATACATGGCTATTGATGACTGATAGGCCGAAGGTATAATGCATGGGTAATGAAGAAATCGGATGGTCTTGGGCTGTTATTTTCAAATATTGTGCGATTGATACGGCATTAGCTTGAATATTTGTATAGCTTTGACGAACTAGCTTAGGGCTGCCGGTACTGCCAGACGTCGTCAACAGCAAAGCTAAATCAGGGTGTATTTTATGAGAAATGTCACTTCCCCAGTAGAGTCCATATCCATTTAATGTATAGAGCGGCTCCGCTTCATCGTCGACTGGCTTAAATATATAATTGGGTTTATATATAGATAGTAAACGCTGACGTAATTCTATATCCATGTCGTGATCGATTAACAAAGGGACGATTCGATTTTGCAGGCAACAGAGATACGACAAGGCTGAACCTATCGTATTATGACAAATAATGGCAGCTAAAACTTTTTCTTTGGTATTTATTACATTTTTTAAACCTTTACTATAAGCATACCAATCACCATATGTGATTGATTTATTTTCATCATTTGTAAACAGTACTCTGTCTTTATAATTAATATTTTCATCAAAAAAGTTCAACATAAGTATCCCTCCTAACGAATGATACGGGTCAAGGTATCTAGCAAATTACGGCCATCCCAGATCATGTCCATATCCATGGCCTGCCCGAAGGGGACGATTCTATCGACGCCAGTGATACCGGCCTGTATTAACTGAGTACGGAGTGCCTGTATATCTATATTTAGTGTGGTAATAGTTTGGACCTTGGAAGTCATGTAGGGAATGATATCTCCTGATTTCCTTATAGGGTATTGGAAGAATTGACCAAAGGCTCCGGAAAGCTGGGGAAAATCTTGGGAGAGCGATGAAAGTGTGTATACATAAAGTCGGTTGCTGGCATATGCAAAATGGCTGATTTCTGGTATATGCATGGCGAATTTCCACGCTTCTGCGTATTTCCGGCTGACCTTTATAGCTGCTAAGTCATATTTTTGAATTTCAATGGTTACTGCCTGCCACCAACGTTGCTGGGCTATTGTAAAGGATTCACCTTTTGAGTCGAGCCAAAGGAGGATGCGGGGAGACGAGCAAGCATTTTGATCGACTTCGTATGTATCCAGATAGAAATGGTGAACTGCATTTTTTAGCTCCTCTTCAGAACAGGATGCTACATAGTCACTGTCGAGAATCGCTAATGAATACCGATCTGCAAAAGGAATATCAATGGCCATAGGGGGTAATGGCGACTTCCTGATTTCCTTAATGGTCTTGTCGCCGCCCCAAATTACACGACTATCGCAATGTTTGGAAAACCAATCGGTGATTTTCCTATCGTGTCCGTAAGTAAGTACGGCATTTTGGCTTTTTATAGGCTGATAGACGGGGGCGTTCAGCAAATCGGACAGTACTTCGCAGACCGGCCGTACTTTAGGAAGTAATCGAGGAGAAAGGCGGACGATATTGGCATTGCCGGCAAGTAAGGAGATGAAGAAACTATATAAAAACATCGTAGGCATATTGGCAGGGGCGATATGGAATGTCATTCCTCGGCCTAAACGATTTTCTGGAAAGGTCAGCAGGTTTTTATACTGCTCTAGTTTTCGCGGACGCAGCCAAAAACTGAAAGCAGCCCAAGCTGCATCTTCATTGGCTATGGGATGATGTTGCAACTGATGGGCAAAATCCTGACAGAATTGTAGCGTTAAAGGCGAAAAGGGGCGTTGCGGCAGGCCTTTTTCTGGAATTGAACCGGCCAGTATCGTAAAGTTTTTAGTTGTGCGCATCACTACACCCCCTTATTTCGGCTTTTGCCATGCGGCCATCGATGCGAAAATACTTTCCTAAGCGGCCACACGGACAATTATCAATTCCTAACAAGGTACCCATGTCTTCTGTCAGGATGGAATGACCAGGATAGGATGTGGCTAACGGCGTCAATACTTGAACGATGCCTGTTTCCCCTATGGGGCAGACT
The DNA here is from genome assembly GCF_046614755.1 of Megasphaera indica. NCBI lineage: Bacteria > Bacillati > Bacillota > Negativicutes > Veillonellales > Veillonellaceae > Megasphaera > Megasphaera indica. The sequence continues at coordinate 179,003 of NZ_JBKKJR010000003.1, read as the reverse complement.
GAAAAGTTTTCTGGATTGCGAATGATGATATCGGAAAATATGCTGGCATGAAGATAGCCTTGTTCACATTCCATATAAATGCATCCCGTCTGTTCGGCCATACCGTAATAATTATGGACTTTATGGATATGGAACTGTTCATACAGCCGCTTCTTATAATCATGAGGGGAAACAGCGCGGTCCTGCATTTTTTTCCATCCGCCGCCGTGGATTAGAATGGCATTGGATAAGTCGATTAAGCCGGGGTAGTTTGCCAGAGCTTCGCAGAAATATTGCCAAATCATAAAGGTAAAACCAAAGATTAAGACAGGTTGATTGCGATATGTTTGAATGAATGTGCGGATACTTTCCAAATCAACGGATAAATCCGGTTTTAAGGCATAGTATTTTCGTTTGGCAAAGATGGAAAAGCCCAAGACGGCTGCACCGCGGGCATTAAAGGCATCCCGATTTTTTAATATCTCCGGCGTATCGACAATCAGCATAGGCAGCCGCGAGGAGCCAATAAAATCTTTTACAATGTTATATAAGGCTAATTGTTGGTTTTGTGCGTTAAAAGCATCGAGGTATAAATGGGATGCCACTCCCGACGTTCCTGATGAAGTGATTATTTTGAAAATTTCGGAATCAGGAATACTTTTCAGATTTTCTGTCTTGAATAAGGAAATGGGAATCATTGGAATCTTCGAAGGAGCATCATATTTCCTGTTTTTTTCGTATAATGTCTGTACGGCCTGGCCATAAGGCGGGCAGCGATGACAGTGCTGGGAGGTCAATTCAAATAAAAGAGGAACATAATGGGCTTCTTTTTCGTCTTGAGTCCAATGATAAGGAGATTGTGTCAACCAGTTAGTATAGTCCATACTCTTTTTTCACCTCCTGTGTCAAAATAAAGTGTCCGCCATGGCCGGGGTAGGTTAGAATCGGTGTGGGCAAACAATGTAAGGTTGCTTTCCCTTGCTGCTCATAAACGGCTTCATCTCCACCAGGCAGACGAGTGATGACTTCTTCGCCGGGAATAAAATAATCGCCGGAAAATAAGATTTTTTCATCTATGATGATGCAGATGCTGCCTGGCGTATGGCCAGGCGCTGCAATACAGAAAATCGCATGACCTTGCCAGGTGGCTAAGTAAATATCGTTGAAGACGATATCAGCAGCTTGGCAGATAAAAGGGGGATAGGAGACGCGAAGTTCACCTTGGCTTTTAAAGTGCAAGTAAGTCTCCATGATGCGTGTCATATTTAAGGTGGTACTTTGGATACCTTGGCTGCAGGCCGCACTGCAAAGGACTTTTAAATCATAATTTTTTCGCATATCATTGAGCGCTGCGATGTGATCGCAGTGCTCATGCGTTAAAATGATATATTCTGGAACGAGTTGATGGTTCGCCAGATAGGAATGGATTTCTTGATAACAATTTGGGTCGATGATGAGGGCGTGGGATTCAGCAGTAAGAATATAACAGTTACTCTGTGTCAGTGGGTCTGTAATGCAGTGGGGCTGGATGACCGCAGGCATGTTAGATATTGACTCCGTATTTCCGCAGAATATCCATTCCTTTTTCATAAGAGCTGAAGGCCAAGACGTCCGGGGTATCGATGGAAATGTCAAAGGTATCTTCCATTTCTTCCATCAAGTTCATGTGACCCATTGAATCCCACAGTTTTATGCTGCGATATTTTAAGCCGGGAAGGTCTTCCTTTTTTAATTTAAAGCTGTTGATAAAAAGATTGTCGTATTTTTCTAAATTTGTCATGATATTACTCCTATTCTGATAATTAAAATTATTGGTTGTCTTCATAATACGTAAATAAGGTTTTCATCATTAATTGATGGATGGTTCCTTCTGCGGCCAGTGTCCCATCGGATTTTTTGCAAGTTCCCTTGAATTCTCCGATGTACCAGCGCTTTTTTTCTTCCATATGGACTAATTTTATAGAAGCCGTAATGGTATCCCCGGCATAAACGGGGGCTGTAAAGGTCAGGTTTTCGTCCATTAAGATGGTCCCTGCTCCGGGTAATGTAGTGCCCATTATGGAAGATAATAAGCTTCCGGTTAAAATGCCATGAACAATGGGGCGGCCGAATCCGTATTTTGCAGCAAAGGCAGCGTCGGTATGCAGCTTACCATAATCTCCTGTCAACTTTGCGAATTGTTGGATATCTTCTTCAGTAAACGTCCTCTCCATGGTGGCCGTATCTCCTAAACAGATACGCCTTTTTGTATCAGCCGTTTCTGGAGGTGCTCCTGCCAGGTCTTTAGCGAAAGCGGCAAACTGTTGGGGCGTACAAAGTTTTTTGAATTTTCGGGCTGCAATACCCGTTTCTTCTGCACAGGCTGTCATACAGCCACAGACAAGGAGGCAGATGTCGCAAACTGTATTTTCTATTTCATATGTGAATGTATGCTGGGGAAATTTTTTTTTTAGTTTTTCTACTTTCTGACTGCGGTCATAGCGTGGGTTACAGCCGCCACAGTATTTTATCCCGATTTTCATAGATTCACCTCTGCATATGGCGCTCTCTTAAAATCGCCTTGGCTTGAGCGATGAGAGCATCGCTGACACCACTGACGAGAATGACATCGTGGACATCCTCAACGGCTTCGCGGACTTTAGCACTGATTAATTCTTCTGTCGTCAACTGTGCTGAAGGACAGCCGCTGCATTGGCCGGTTAGGCGGATTCGCAAAATATGATCGGCATAATCGACAATGACGACGTCTCCCTGGTGTTCAGCCAGCGATGGGCGCACTTCTTTTTCTAAGACATTTTCGATTTGTTCTCGAATTGATAGAGTCATAGTAATTCACATCCTTATATAGTGGTTAATTATATATATGAAATTATCGTGCCAAAATATGGAAAAAGAATTGAATTAGTTCGTTATAAAATTCACAAATAAGAAATCGATAAAAATGGAAAAGCTACATAAACGTTTTAAATATAAAGAATTGGGCTAAAAGAATAAATAAAATAATATTTGTGAATACATCATATTACGAATATTTTTTATCGAGAAATAAGATAAAATCAAGGAAAAGTCTAAAAAATACAACTAAATAGCGTTTTAAATATGGAACAATATCGGGTTTGTTTTATATATGGAACAACGATTTAAGAAATATGAACCAAAAATGAAACAGAAAAATGTTATAAATATAACAAAAATAACGTGAAATTCAGAACGAGAATTCAGAGAAAATATTTTTTGCATTTCAAGAATGGGATAGTTGCTATGCTTTTGCGGAACGAGTCAAAAGAAAAATCCTATTGGAAGCTTACTTGGCACGATTCTTGCTCTTACTATAGGCAAAACACACTAACGTGTGAACCTACTGTCAATACTTTATTATATGATAAGAAGAAAGGATGATTATTATGGCATTAATGACAGGCGAACAGTACATCGAAAGCATGAGAAAGAAAAATTTACAGGTCTACATGTTCGGTAAAAAGATTCCGTGTCCGGCAGATGACCCGATTCTCCGTCCGTCCATGAACTCCGTTCGGATGACCTATGATCTGGCTCAGCAACCTGAATATCAGGACCTGATGACAGCCATCTCTCCGTACACTGGCGAACGTGTTAACCGCTTCACCCATATTCATCAGAGCACGACGGATTTAATGAATAAAGTAAAAATGCAGCGTCTGTGCGGTCAGAAAACGGCTTCCTGCTTCCAGCGTTGCGTTGGCATGGATGCTTTCAATGCGGTATTCTCCACGACGTATGATACGGATAAAAAATATGGTACGAAATATCATGAAAATTTCATGAAATTCCTCAAACGGGTACAGACGGAAGACCTTACTGTTGACGGCGCTATGACGGACCCGAAAGGCGACCGTGGCTTAGCACCGCATGCACAGGCAGACCCGGACCTCTATCTCCATGTTGTAGAACGTCGTCCGGACGGCATCGTAGTCCGTGGGGCAAAAGCTCATCAGACTGGTTTCATCAATTCTCATGAAGTCATTGTTATGCCGACCATTTCCATGGGCGAAGATGATAAAGATTATGCCGTTTGCTTCTCCTGCTCGACAGATGCTGAAGGCATTTTCATGATTGTTGGCCGTCAGTCCTGCGATACCCGTAAAATGGAAGGCGCTCCGATGGATACGGGCAACCCTGAATTCGGTGGTACCGAAGCCCTGGTTATCTTTGATAATGTCTTCATTCCGAACGAAAATATCTATCTTAACGGTGAATATGAATTTGCCGGTGTCCTCGTCGAACGCTTTGCTGGTTATCATCGTCAGTCCTACGGCGGCTGCAAAGTTGGCGTAGGTGACGTCCTTATCGGTGCCGCAGCTGTTGCCGCTGATTATAATGGCTGCCCGAAAGCATCTCATATTAAAGATAAAATCATTGAAATGCAGCACCTCAATGAAACACTGTATGCTTGCGGTATTGCTTGCTCGGCCTTGGGCACGAAAACAGAATCGGGCAACTATCTTATCGACTTGCTCCTGGCTAACGTCTGCAAACAGAATGTTACGCGTTTCCCCTATGAAATCGTCCGTCTGGCTGAAGATATTGCTGGTGGCTTGATGGTTACGGCACCGTCTGAAAAAGACCTTCGTGATCCGAAGATTGGGCCGTATATCGATAAGTATCTCCGTGGTGTCAATAATGTATCGACGGAAAACCGCCTCAAGATTTTACGCCTCATCGAAAACCTCAGCCTTGGCACGGCCGCTGTCGGCTATCGTACAGAATCCATGCATGGCGCAGGTTCGCCGCAGGCACAGCGTATCATGATTTCTCGTCAGGGCAACTTGCGCATGAAGAAAGCCTTGGCTAAAGCCATTGCACACATTGAAGAATAAGTTGATTTTACACTGGAAATCGCTATCCTTGCGTAATGAAGTAGTACAGAATAAATATAGTATGAGTATAGAGACGTGATTTTGACTGATGCCTGCAACTAGGCTGCTCCTCCTTCGTTGCAGGCCGTCAGTCAGTTATAGGAAAGTAGGTGTGTGTGATGGATTGGAAAAAAGAATATGCGAACAAAATTGTCTCTGTCGAAGAAGCTGTAAGCCATGTCCAATCCGGCAATCGTATCGTTTTCACCCATGCTTGCGGTGAAGCTCAAGCTTTAACGGAAGAATTAGTTCGTCAGGCAGATCGCCTGGAAAATGTTGAAATTGTTCACATGGTTGCTATGGGTAAAGCGCCTTATTGCCAGCCAGGGATGGAAAAACATTTTCGTCATAATGCGTTGTTCGTAGGCGGGTCGACTCGTAAAGCGGTAGAAGAAGGCCGCGGGGATTATACGCCGTGCTTCTTCCATGAAATACCCAAGCTCTTTACGGACGGTACATTACCTGTTGACGTTGCTTTTTTACAGCTCAGTGAACCTGATGAAAATGGTGTCTGCTCTTATGGGGTTTCTGTTGACTATACACAGCCAGCGGCGGAAGCAGCTAAACTGGTCATTGCACAGATCAATAAGAATATGCCCTATACCTATGGCAATGGTATTAACTTGAAAGACATTGATTATATCGTAGAAAAGGATGAACCCCTCATTGAATTGCAGCCTCCTAAAATTGGGGAAACAGAACATAAAATCGGGGAATATGTAGCTTCGTTGATCCATGATGGTGATACGCTGCAACTGGGCATCGGTGCTATTCCGGATGCTGTCTTATCCTTCCTCGGAGATAAAAAAGATTTAGGGATTCATTCCGAAATGTTCTCGGATGGGGTTGTCGACTTAGCGCGTAAGGGCGTTATTACGAATAAGAAAAAGACGATTGACCAGGGAAAATTTGTTTCTTGCTTCCTCATGGGGACAAAGAAACTCTATGATTTTGTAAATAACAATCCTGATGTCTTAATGGAACGTGTCGATTACACCAATGATCCCTTTGTTGTAGCTAAAATTGACAATATCATCTCTATCAACTCGGCTATGCAGGTCGATTTGATGGGGCAGGTCAATGCTGAAATGATTGGCTATAAACAGTTCAGCGGCGTTGGCGGCCAGGTCGATTTCGTTCGAGGGGCTTCCCGTGCAAAGGGCGGTAAAGCTATTATTGCTATGCCTTCGACTGCAGGCCATGACAAGATTTCCAAGATTGTACCGCTTTTAGACGAAGGCGCTGCTGTTACGACATCCCGCAATGATGTAGACTATGTCATTACAGAATTTGGTATCGCTCCCCTTAAAGGACGTACTTTGCGGCAGCGTGCTATTGCCCTCATTAAGATTGCCCATCCTGATTTTAGAGATGGATTGATTGCAGAATTTGAAAAACGCTTCCATTGTAAGTATGAAGGATAAAAATAGCGGTTTTTAATACGCATGCGCCATGGCGGCTGTTCTATTCGTAGATAATTACATATCGAATAGCTTGGCCATGGCGCTATTTTTATCTAAATTTTCTGTTGATTTTTAAATTTACAAAGAAAGAGGGGACGAAATATGTTTGGTCCTGTTTATAAACGAAAAGAAGGCGAAATACAACCGGGGATTAATTTACACGTATTTAACTTAGTCCTGCGTTTACCTTTCATCCATTATCGCTTTGAATGGCCTGATTATGTTCAAGGGCTGCTTTTATGTGCCGTTTGTCTCGGCATCATCCCGGTATTGCAAGAATATTTAGGGATGCCTTTTGAAATTGCTATTACCATTGTCATTATGAACGGGTTCTTATATACTTGGCATGCTCACTTGGGTGACCCCGTTGTCCCTGGCTGGATTACTCCGGCTATTCCGCTGTTATTGCTATGGCTGGGCGAGTTCCCCAATGATACGGCTGAACGTATGCATGCACTTATCGCATTTGAATTTGAACTCGGGTTGCTTACTTTCTTGTTAGGGGCTACAGGCCTTGCTAAACGCGTCGTCGACTTAGTTCCTGATGCTTTGAAATCAGGGATTCTTATCGGGGCCGGTATCGCAGCTGTACGCCTGGTATTCAATACGGGCGGTAACTTCGATAAATATCCATTTACTATCGCTATTGCCGTAGGCTTTGCTTTCTATTGCTCTTTTAGTAACCATTTCAAGAGCATCATGAATAAAAATAAAGTTTTCCAGATTATTTCTGACTTGGGATTGCTGCCTGCTATGGTTCTGGCCGTCATTATTGCTCCGTTGGTGGGCGAATTACCTTGGCCAACTATTGAAATGGGCTTTACTCATCCTCATTTCATTGAAGTCTTTACCCAGTGGAGTCCTTTTGCTGAACGTATTGGCTTCCCGGGTATGACTTACTATATCCAAGCAGCTCCGTTAGTTATTGCTACTTATGTTGTACTCTTTGGTGAATTGATCCAGGCCGATGCCCTGATTGATGAAGCTCGTGAATTCCGTCATGGTGATGAAAATATCCATTTCGATGCCAACAGAAATAACGTTATCGTTGGTGTCCGTAATATGGTTATGTCCTTGTTAGGTCCTGACCTTTCGATGTGCGGTCCTTTATGGGCAGCTATGCAGGTCGTTATTTGTGAACGTTACAAACACGGTCGTGATGCCATGGATAGCTTGATTGGCGGCGTTGCTTCCTTCCGTTTGGGGACCTTTACTGGGTACTGGTTATCGCCTATCGTAAGTTTTGTTAAGCCTGTCCTGCCGATTGCTTTGGCATTGACCATGTTGATTCAAGGTTATGTTGCTGTCCGTGTTGGCGTACTTCGCTCTAAGACTTTCAATGACCTCGGTGTTGCCGGCGTCATTGGCGGTGTCCTCGTATCCCGCGGCGCTGCAATGGCTTTGGGTGTTGGCATTGTCCTTTGCCTGCTCGTATTTGGCAAAAACTTCTTTAAACGTAAAATGTCTCTGTATAATACGAAGTCTGACCCGCTTTTCAATATTGCAGCTTTGAAAGAACTGAATGCTGAAAAGGAAGGCGCAGAAAAATAAGCAAGAAGACTCTTGATGACCGGAGGTTGAACTATGCAGTATTATGGTGATTTATTGCGCAAACTGACAAAATCGAACACGACAGAAATCTGTGAATTCTTCGTGAAAAAGTGCCTGATGAATGCGAAGAGTAAGTCGACAAATGAAGCTATGAAGCGCTTTTTCATGATCTGTGGGGTATCAGCTAATGATGGCATCAAAGAGTTTTTAGAAAAGAATGATTTAACTTTTGATGGCTATTGGTCACATCGTCGATATTTTGCCAAGGTTAAAGACCATATCCCACTGGTCGTAAAATCTTACTTATCATGCATGTTGCTTCTATTAGCTTCTCGGAAAAAATTAATTTCTCAGAAAACGGGCATGAATGAAGAAGAACTTCTGAGTCGTTGGTGTACTATTTTTAAATATGATGACCAAGACAAGATTTATTTTAATGATCTTTTACGGATTGTCCGCAAAGGCGAAGAAGGTGTCATGGAAATTTTTGAAGACCTCAACAGTATTTGTCATGATAATCTGAATGGTGGAAAAGAATCTAATATCCCTTGTACGGATGAAAATCGTGATTTACTCGTTTATCGGGTTGGAGAAGATGTCTACACATTGGTTTGTCGTCTTCAGGAAATGCCTGATTTCTCTTCATAATTGGTATGTGTTGCGTAGAACCTCTCCTGGTAAGGGTAGCCTAGTGCCCCGGCTGGGAGAGGTTTTTTAGAAAGGTGGTATTATGTCATGACGATTGGAATTAAAGCACCGGGATACTATGTGCAAGGCAATGGGGAGTTAGATAAATTAGGGAAATATGTTAAGAAAATAGGCAATAGTTTCTTGGTCTTACTATCGCCTAATAATAAGCGAAGAATTGGTGACCGCCTGGATAAAGCTTTGCATAGTGCGAATAAATCTGTGTTCTATGCCGAATTTCAAGGTGAATGTTCTAAAAAGGCTATTGCCGATGTACAGGATATAGCGTACCAGCATGGCTGTGATGCTATCATTGGCGTTGGCGGAGGTAAGGCATTGGATACGGCTAAAGCCGTGGCCACTAATTTAGGTGATTTACCGACAATTATTATTCCTACCATTGCTTCCAATGATGCACCGTGCAGCAGTGTGGCTGTTATTTACAATGAACAAGGTGTCGTTATCAAGGCTTTAATGATGAAACATAATCCGGATCTCGTTTTAGTCGACACTGGGATTATCGCTCAAGCTCCTAAACAATATTTAGTTTCTGGTATGGGGGATGCCTTATCTACCTATTTTGAAGCACGCGCCTGTCAGCGAAGTGGTGCAAAGACGATGGCTCGGGGGACTTGTTCGGCAACGGCACTGGCTTTGGCTGAATTATGTTATAAAACTTTATTAAATGATTCACTGGAAGCACTTAGTGCTGTTGAAAATCAGGAAGTAAACCCTGCTTTAGAACGAGTCATTGAGGCCTGCGTCTATCTCAGCGGTGTCGGATTTGAGTCGGGAGGCCTTGCGGCAGCACATGCTATCAATGATGGATTTGCTCATGTTCCACAGGCCCATGGAGCTTCTCATGGTGAAAAAGTTGCTTTTGGATTATTAGCACAGCTTATCTTAGAAAAAGCACCGAAAGACGAATGGGATACCGTTTTCCGTTATATAAAATCGGTAGGGCTGCCTTCCTGCCTGGCTGATTTAGGGATTAAGGATGTAAAAGAAGAAGAAATCCGTATGGTTGCGGAAGCAGCTACGGTACCTACTCAATTTACTAAAAACGTACGTGCTGATATCACGGCAGATGAAGTCTATGATGCCATTATGAAAGCAGATACATTAGGACAATCGTGAGGATTTCAACATGTTTACCATAACAGAACAAGCAAAACAATATATTCATGCTCATGGCGGTCATGTCATTATTACCTTGACCTTTGAACCGTCTGGAGGGAGTTGTTGAAAAGGCGATTTGATTTGGGGCAGTTATGTTCCCGAAATCGGTTTAGGTAAACCGGGTCAACAAATGGACTATCCTTTTGAATTAGTTGATGATATTGTCGTTTGGTATCATCCTAAATTACAAGTTCAACAAGGGTATCAATCTATTGTTATCCATATGAAGCGATTTTTATTCCATCAATGGCTGACAATAGAAGGGGCGCAAGGAATGGCTATAACACGTGAAAAAGGGTTTGAATAAAGAGATAAGCTGCCTTATGAAGGAAATCTTTATAGAGGCAGCTTATCTTTTATGGACGATATATTATAATTTTGTTATACTTTTTATAGGTGCTACCAAAACGGTAGGCGGTTATCCCTCTTCGGAGGGCGCTATACCCTCCACCCAGATTAGAAATCCATTTGGAAATCAATCGAAAGGAGGGTGATTGTGATGGTTCTTACAGTAGATTCCTTGATTGCTATATTGGCTCTCAGTGCCGGAATGTTCAGTCTTGGTTATATGATAGGACAAAATTCACATAAAGAAAAATAACCGCCTCGCTCGCAACGCAACGGTTATTTTTTCTTTAAATAATCTTTGAGGGCTAACCGTCTATCGGTAGCACCTTTTTCTATATTCAGTTTAGCATTTATTGGAGAAGTCGTCAATAGCCCCTTGAGTGAAGGTCTTGTAATATTAGGGACATAGAAAAGGAGCTACCCTGATGAGGCAGCTCCTTTTTTGCTATGTGGTTATTTTGCCAGCGTATGGGCGGCTTTGATGCGGTGGGTGATATAGGTGCTCAGCAGGACGCCGAGGATGGCAAAGACGGTCATGACGGTGAAGACGATCTGGTAGCCGTCGATGCCCTGATGGCTATCGAGGATGGAGCCGTAGACGGCGTACATGAAGGCGCCGGGCAGATAGCCGATGAAGGAGGCCATGGACATGGCAGAGCCTGTGATTTCGCGGGGGACGTCGACTTCATCCATGGGGGCGAAGAAGACGGCGCGCATGCTGTAGACGCAGGCGCTGATGGCCAGGGAGATGATGATGCCGGCCCAGATGCCGAAGGTCTGATAGGGCATCCAGGTGAAAGCGATGAGGACGACGGCTGTGATCAGATAGCCGATGCGCAGGTATTTGGTCGGCGAATGGAAGAGTTTGTCCGATAACAGGCCGCCGACGGGGCCGCCGACCATTTTCAGGCCGTACTGGTTGATGATGCCATAGACGCCGATGAGGGCTGCCGGCAGGGCATAGGCTTCTTTCAGGAAGGGGATGAAGTAGGTAATGCCGCAGTAGACGCTGTAAACGAGGAAGATGTTGAACGATACGAGCCAGATGTTCTTGTTCTTAACGGCTTGCAGGGCACCCTGCCAGGCTTTCTGGTTGGCACTGAGTTCTTCGCCGTTGGCGTTGGTAACGGGCTGTGCTTCGTCCGGTTCCAGCAGGAAATACATGATGATGCCGATGACGCCGGGGACGATGGCGTAGAATAAGATGGCTGCCCGCAGGCCGAAGGCCGTACTGCCCAGAGCGGAGAAAATCCCTAAAGCACAGGAGGCGATGATGGTATCGACGAGGCCGCGGCCGGCTTCCATGATGCCGAACATGCGCCCTTGTTCTTCCTTATTACCCAAGAGGCGGACCGTCTTGAGCATGGTCGGCCAGTAGAGCATGTCGGCACAGACTGCGAGGAGACAGTAGATGAGCAGGAAGATGGGATACGACGGGAAGGTCGATAACCATAAACCGCAAAGGCAGATGCCAATCAGGGCCAGGGGAATCATGATTTTTTTAGAAATGCGGTCGGTCAGATAAATGGAAGCCAGGAAGCCAAAGGTGGAAATCAACCCGGCGACACTCATGGCCGTACCAATCTGCGTATGGGACAGGCCCATGAATTCCTGCATAGGGACGTAAAAGGCATCCTTTAAGAAACCGAGTTTGTAAATGGTCCCGGCACCGATCATTAAGATGCCGAAGGAAATCCATTTCTTGTCTAACCCGTTGTGGGTTTGTGCGCTCATTGCTTGATCACTCCTTGTGATGATTTGAGAATTGGTTGAAGTAAAACGGGGCTAACAGATTTGACAGGCTTAGTATACGGGGTAAAATGTGGCATGTCAAGTCAAATTGTGTAATTAGCATGTAAATATTTGGCAAAATATGGCAAACTATTGCAAAGGAGAAAGGGCTGTGGTACAATAGCCGCAGCAAACAGATTTGACACGGATAAAGGAGCGGATGTACATGCTATCCGAACAGCGGTATCACATCATTTTAGACCTATTGGAAAAAAATGCGATTGTAAAGACCCATGCCTTATGCCAGGAAATGGGGACGACGCGGGAAACGATCCGCCGGGATTTGATGGCCTTGGAAGAAAAAGGCCTGCTCAAGCGGATCCGCGGCGGCGCCATGAAAGCCGACGCCTCTGAAAGCGATGCCAATGGCTACACGTCGTTCGACCATCGCCGGACGAGCCACTTGCAGTATAAGGAATGTGTCGTCCAGGAAGCGCTGAAGACGATTCACGACGGTCAGGTCATTGCCCTCGATTCGGGGACGACGGACCTGATGCTGGCGAAAGCCTTAGTCGGGGCCTTCCACTCGCTGACGGTCGTGACTAATTCCCTGGCCATTGCCAACGAACTGGCCGGTGCCAAGGGTATTGAACTCATCGTGACCGGCGGCGTCTACCGGGCTGACGAAGAAGCCTTTGTATCGGGGTTTGCCAATCTCATTTTCCCGAAAATCCACATCGATACTTTTTACCTGACGACGTGCGGTATTTCCGTGGAAGCCGGTATTACGTATCAGCGGATGGATGAGATTTCGGTACAGACCCAGATGATGGAAGCGGCCGACCATACGATTGTCATTGCCGATAGTTCTAAATTAGGTGTCAATTCCCTGGTCCGCATGTGTGGTATTGAAAAGATTTCTGCTCTTATCACCGATTACGGAGTATCGCCGACAGAAGTCGGTAAGTTTGAAAAAGCCGGTGTCCGCGTCATGGTGGCACCGGAAAGGAGCGACGCAATTCATGAACAAGCAGATGGAACATAAGGAAAAAGCCAGCGTATTACTGATTTCTATTGATGCGCTGAAACCGGAATTTGTATTTGAACAGGATAAAGTAGGGGTCCATCTTCCCTTCTTGACCTCCCAGTTCGTAGACAAGGGCTGTGTAGCACCGGATGGAATGAAGAGCGTCTTCCCGCCGTTCACCTATCCCTGTCATCAGAGTATGATTACCGGGACCAACCCCGTAACGCACGGCATTGTCAACAATGCCATCTTTGACCCGATGAACGAACATAACGGGGCCTGGCACTGGTTCGCCAACCGCAAGGTACTGACCTTGTGGGAAGCGGCCCGTCAGGCGAGATATGTGACGGCCAGTGCGGCTTTTCCGACGTCTGTAGGGGCGAAAGGCGATTATATTGCCCCGGAATTCTGGTGGGACGGGTCTGAATGGGACAGCCTCTTCATCGACGCCGTTTCCCATCCCCAGGGCCTGGTATCGGAGATGGAAGCCGATATCGGCCGTTATGCCGGCGGCCTCGATTTATCCGATGCCGGCGATGTCCAGCGCTATCGGGCGGCTGATTGGCTGCTGACGCATAAGCTGGCCTCAGCGCAGAAGCCCTTTTTCCTGACCGCCTATTTTGCCAGCTTCGATGAAAGCGCTCACGAACACGGCGTCTACAGCAAAGAAGCGGCTCAGAGCCTGGAAAAAATCGATGCCATGGCAGGAAAATTAGTAGCCACAGCAGAAGCCGTGAGCGGCGGCAATTTGATCGTCTGCGTCGTTTCAGACCATGGGACTTTGGATAATACGCATAATATCTGCCCCAATGTCATTTTCCACCAGGAAGGGCTGATTCAGACGGACGATAAGGATGCCATTACCGACTGGAAAGTATTCAGCCAGCGTGCCGGCGGCATCGCCGAAGTCCGTCTGGCTGTTGACGACGACAGCCTGCGCCAGCAGGTGGCCCGGTTATTGGAAAACCTGAAGGCCGACCCGGCCATGGGCATCCTGGATGTATTGACTGGGGAACAGGCCCGTCAGCGCGGCGGCTTCCCCGATGCGGATTTCGTCCTCATTTCCCGCAAAGGCTATGAAATCCGGGACGACTGGAGCGGCGCTTATCTGCGGACGACAGTGACCCAGAAAGCCCAGCACGGCTACAATGAAGAATTCCCGGAAATGCGGGCTTCTTTCCTGCTTGCCGGACTGGGCATCGAAAAAGGTACGGTTGCGGATGTACATCTTATTGATGTGGCTCCGACTTTGGCGGCGCTGATGGGCTTCGTCCTCCCCGATGCCGAAGGACGTGATGTATTGGCGAAACAGTGAGGATGAGGTGCCATGGCAGAAATTGAGCTCGTCATCGGAAATATAGCCAATGTTCTTTGGGGAGACTGGCTGTTGTTTGCCCTGCTCGGCTTGGGCATGCTCTATACGGTTATGACTGGCGGCATCCAGATCCGCTGCCTGTTCCTGCTTCGCCGCGGTATTTTCCGCAAGTCTCATCTCAAGAAACAGGGCGAAAAAGGCTGTTCTTCATGGCAGTCGCTGTGCGGATCCCTGGCCAGCTGCGTCGGCAGTGGGAATATCGTCGGCGTCTCGACGGCTATCTTGTCCGGCGGTGATGGCGCCTTGTTCTGGATGTGTTCGCTGCTTTTTTCGGCATGGCCACGAAATTTGGCGAAATCGTCCTCGGTATGTGCTATCACGGCCACGACCGCAAGGGAAATATTACTGGCGGTTCCATGTACTATATCGCCCAGGGCCTTGGCTGGCGCCATGCCGGTGCCGCCGTGGGCATCCTCCTGTTCATTCAGAACTGCGGGGCCACGCTCATTCAGTCGAATACCATCGCCCAGGTCATGAAAGAAGCCTTCTGGCTTCCCGTCGGCGTAACGGCGGTCTTCGTCGCAGCCCTGATGTTTTTCATCATCAGCGGTGGCTTCCAGCGGCTCATTCAGATTTCGCAGCGCGTCGTGCCCCTGATGGCCGGTATCTACCTTATCAGCGGCCTCATCGTGCTCATCGTCCATATCGATGCTGTGCCACAGATGTTCCAGCAGGTTTTTGCCCATGCCTTTACCTGGCAGGCCGGGACTGGCGCCGCCATGGGGTATACCATGAAGGAAGCCATGCGTTATGGCGTGGCCCGCGGCTTATATTCCAATGAAGCTGGCGAAGGGTCAGCGCCGGTCTTCCATTCGTCGGCCCAGGTCGACCACCCCGTACGGCAGGGCTTTTACGGAATCGTGGAAGTCTTTGTCGATACCTTCCTCATTTGCAGTACGACAGGTATCGTCATCCTGCTGACCCAGGCCAATGGCATCAACGACAATGCAGCGACGCTGACGGCGACGGCTTTCGATTCCGTCCTGCCGGGGATGCGTTATGTCATGTATTTCAGCCTCATCCTCTTTGCCGGGACGTCGATCATGAACCAATGGTATTTCGGCCACGTCAGCCTGACCTTCTTACAGAAAGAAGAGTGGGATAGCCTGTACCGCTACTTATTCCCCATCCTTATCGTCATCGGTAGCCTGGGGACGATTCATCTGGTCTGGTCTATCCAGGATATCGCCTTGGGGTTATTGATCATCCCCAATATCGTCGCCTTAGTCGTGCTGTCGCGGAAAGTGCGGGCATTGACGAAAGAATTTTTGAACCCCGATAACGGGTATATTCATAGATAAATAAAAGGAGAATCATTCATCATGCGTAAGGACCTTGAAACTTATATCAATCAGATTCCGGCCGTTGCCAAGGCCGCTCATTTGGAAGAAACGTTCTGGCTCAACCCCAAGAAGACCGACCAGGCTCATTGGAACATTACGGCCGTATCGCCGGCAGACATCCAGGATGCGTCGGACCGCCTGCAGCGTTTCGCCCCGTATTTGGAAACGGTCTTCCCTGAACTGAAACCGACTCACGGCATCATCGAATCGGAATTGCGGCCTACGCCGGGGATGAAACAGTTCCTCAACGACACGTATCATTCCGATATTACGGGCCAGTTGTTCCTGAAGATGGACAGCGACCTGCCCGTTTCGGGTTCTGTCAAAGCCCGCGGCGGCATTTATGAAGTCCTGAAACATGCCGAAGACCTGGCCATCCAGGCCGGGAAATTGAAGACGACCGATAACTACGCTGTCTTGGCAGAACCGGAATTCCGCGATTTCTTCAGCCAGTACACCGTCCAGGTCGGCAGTACCGGCAATCTGGGCATGAGCATCGGCATCATGAGTGCCAAAGTCGGCTTCAAAGTCATCGTCCACATGTCGGCCGATGCCAAACAGTGGAAGAAAGACCTGCTCCGCAGCCGCGGCGTCACGGTCATTGAATATGCCGATAACTACTGCGCTGCCGTCGATCAGGGGCGCAAGAACTCCGATGCCGACCCGATGAGCTACTTCGTTGACGATGAAAATTCCAAGAACCTCTTCCTGGGCTATAGTGTCGCTGGCCAGCGCTTGAAGAAACAGCTGCAGGACATGAACGTAGCCGTCGATGCAGATCATCCCTTGTTCGTCTACATCCCCTGCGGTATCGGCGGGGCTCCCGGTGGCGTCACATATGGCCTGAAGGAAGCCTTTGGCGACCATGTACACTGCTTCTTTACGGAACCGACCCATGCCTGCTGCATGCTCCTGGGCATGGCGACAGGTCTTCACGACGGCGTATCCGTCGAAGATTTCGGCATCGATGCCCGTACCGAAGCCGATGGCCTGGCCGTAGGCCGCCCGTCTGCCTTTGTCGGCCGCGTCGTCGAACCGCTTATTTCGGGCATTGCTACCATTCAGGATAAGACGTTGTATGATTTGATGAGAGGGTTGCTCAGCCATGAAAATATCTTTATCGAACCGAGTTCGTGTGCAGCCTTTGCGGCATTCTTGCAGTCTTCCGTCCTGCAGCAGTATGTCAAACAGCAGGGACTGGAAAGCGTTATGCCTCAGGCTACGCATATTGCATGGGCTACGGGCGGCAGTATGGTCCCGGATGACGTCCGCAAAGCATACCTCACTATGGGGCTCTAAGGTGAAAACAAAAAAGGCACATCGTGTTTTGGTACTAGACATAGATGGTACGACAGTGACGTCGGAAAAGAAAGTCGATTTACAGACAAAACACGCCCTGCTCCAATTACAGGAACAGGGCGTGCAGCTTATCCTGGCGTCGGGCCGGCCGCCGGAAGGGGTCTATCCCATCGCCAAGACACTGGGCTTCGACCGTTTCGGTGGTTATATCATCGCCTTTAACGGCGCTGCCGTCATCGAATATAAGACCCGGAAATGCCTGTACGAACAGTGTTTGTCTGCCGATACGCTTCGGTCGCTGTGGGACGACGCCTGCCGGCACGGCCTGGGCATCATGACTTATGGCAAAGGACGGATCATTACCGGGACCTGCCCCGATACGTACATGCTGGGCGAATCGGAATGGAGCCAGCTGCCCATCGTCTGGCATCGTGATTTCCTGCGCCATGCACCGAAGAAAATCCACCAGTGTCTGCTGACGGGGCCGTCCGATTTACTCCAGTCCCTCAATCCCCTTTTATCCCATCTCTACCTGGGACGGGCTGAAGTCTATCATTCCGAGCCGTTGTGCCTGGAAGTGACGCCGTGCCGCGTCGATAAATCCTTTGGCCTGAAGAAGCTCTTCCATTTCCTGGGCATTTCCCCGGCAGACGTCATCTGCTGCGGCGACAGTTACAACGATATCGGCATGCTGCGTTACGCCGGGACAGGCGTCGCCATGGCCAACGCACCGGAGAACGTCAAGTCCTTTGCTGACTACGTGACGCACCATTCCAATGACGAACAGGGCATCGTAGAAGTAGCCCGGTGTTTCTTCCCCTACGGCGTTCATTGACATCCTCTACGGATAAGGGTATCATGAAGGCATGTGAAGAAGTAATGGCATTATAGGAGGAAGGACATGTTTGGCTTAGGCGCACCGGAATTACTGCTCATTTTAGTCATCGCCCTGGTCGTATTCGGACCGGGGAAACTGCCGACCATTGGCCGGGCTTTGGGGAAGAGCCTCCGTGAATTCAAGGAAGCCGTCAATACGGATGAAACAAAGCAGATAGAGGAAAAGACGGAAAAAACAGATGAGAAAGCGACGAACCGCTAGCTGGTTTATAACGCAGAGTTTGTAGAAGCCGGCTTTAAATTTTTTATCATTTGCTGCAAACTAAAAACTACAAACTTAAAACTCAAAAAGGGGCTGTCGCATGTGCGACAGCCCCTTTTTCCTTTTCTGGCGGGAAAGTGTGGGAATCGAACCCACCTGAGAAGCTGTTAACTCCCCATGCTGGTTTTGAAGACCAGAGGGAACACCAGAACCCATCCTCCCCCAGGACAGGTTTATTATATCACGGGCATCCTGTCTCTTGCAAAACTGTTTCCATCTTTGTTACACTAAAGGCGGTGAGTGCATTACCCATTAGAAAGGAGTTAATGAAATGATTGAATTACAGTTGAAACCGACGATTTACTCTTACGATACGTGCCGGGAATTTGTGGAAGACCTGCAGGTCGGGGCCGATGACCTGATCGTTACCAATCAGTATATCTTTGACCCGAATTTCAAGGATTTAGGCCTTACGTGCCACGTCTTGTTCCAGGAAAAGTATGGCATGGGTGAACCGTCTGATGAAATGGCAGAAGCCATTTATAAAGATATGCCCAAGGATGTGAAACGCATCATCGGTATCGGCGGCGGCACGGTCATGGATTTGTGCAAGTTGTTCATCTTGAAGCAGGTCAGCCCGGTCCTCGATTTGTTCGATGGCAAGATTCCTGTGGAAAAGGAAAAGGAACTCATCCTCATCCCGACGACGTGCGGGACGGGCAGTGAAGTCACCAATGTATCGGTCATGGCTCTGGTCAGCCGCAACACGAAGAAGGGTATTGCCGACAATGCGCTCTATGCCGATAAAGCGGTCCTCATTTCGCAGCTCTTGAAGACCCTGCCTTTCAAGGTCTTTGCAACCAGTTCCATCGATGCTCTCGTCCATGCTGTCGAATCGGCCTTGTCTCCGGATTCCAGCGCCAGCTTCCGCGTTTTCAGCTATAACGCCATTGAACTCATCCTCAAGGGCTATTTGCAGATCCGCGACCACGGTCCGGAAGCGCGCATCCCTCTTATGAAGGATTTCCTCCTGGCCAGCAACTGGGCCGGCATCGCTTTCAGTGTCCCTGGCTGCGCCGCTGTCCATGCCATGAGCTATCCTCTGGGGGCAAAGTATCATGTACCTCATGGTGAATCGAACTACGCCATGTTCACAGGCGTCATGAATTGCTACATGTCCATCAAATCGGACGGTGAAATCGCGAAATTGAACGGCTTCATCGCCGACATCCTGGGCTGCGAACCGGAACACGTCTATGAAGAACTGGAAAAACTGCTCAACGTCATCCTGCCCAAGAAAGCGCTCCATGAATACGGCGTCAAAGAAGAAGAATTGCCGGAATTTGCTAAATCGGTCATCGAAAATCAGCAGCGTCTCATGAAGCATAGCTTTGTGCCCCTCGATTATGATAAGGTGTACGGCATTTACAAGAGACTGTATTAGTGGCTAGTGGTTAGTCGCAGGGGCCGCACGTGGGCGGCCCGTCTCGGGCCATGTGGGAATCCCGGGAGAGCTATTAGCCGCTAACTGCTAAAAAAAGCGCTGTCGCATCGCGACAGCGCCTTTTTTGTAAGGGCTCGTGGCTCACGGCCCGTTGGCTCTCTTATGAGGAGAGCAGGCAGCGCAGCTGACTGAAGGATTCAACCTCTCCGGCCCTGCGGGCCACCTCTCCTATCAGGAGAGGCTTGCCTGCGGCCTGCGGCTACGGTTTTACACATTAGAACCAGACGGCCTGGTCGCCGGCTTTTACGTTGCCGTCGGCTGCCAGGTGGACTTCCTGACCGTCTTCGAGGTCGGTGAAGATGCACAGGCAGGCGTCAGACGGGGCGTTGGCCTTGATGAATTCGTCGTCGAATTCCATCAGTTTATCGCCTTTCTTGACTTCCTGGCCGTTTTCGACGAAGACGTTGAAGCCTTTACCTTCGAGCTTGACCGTATCGATGCCGATGTGCAGGAGATATTCTACGCCGTCTGCCGTGGTCATGCCGATAGCGTGTTTCGTATCGAAGACGAAGGTGACTGTTCCGTCTTCCGGTGCATAGACCGTACCGTCTGTCGGATAGACGAAGAAGCCGTCGCCTGTCATTTTGCCGGCAAAGGCTTCATCTGGGGCTTCCGTAATGGGATGGAGGCTGCCGGTGAAGGGCGAATTGAAGTAATGCTTTTCAGCATCTGTTTCCGGTTCAGTCTGTGTTTCCTGGGCTTTCGGCGCTTCTTCAGCCGGAACCGTTTCCGCTGCCGGTACGGCTTCGATAGGGCCGTCTGCCGGGTTTGTTGCCAGATAGCTTTCCAGGTTGGCCTTGATGACGGCGACTTGCGGGCCGTAGACGACCTGGACGCCCTGGCCTTTCTTGATGACGCCTACAGCGCCAGTGGCTTTCAGGGCTGCATCGTTGACCAAGGCCGAATCGGCTACGGAGCAGCGCAGGCGCGTAGCGCAGCAGTCGACGGAAGTGATGTTCTTGGTACCACCCAGGGCGCGGGTGATGGCCTGGCTGACGACGTCCGTGGCAGCCTCGCCGTCGCCGGCTTTGGCTGCGGCGTCACGGGATTTGACGTCGGCTTTGGTGTAGAGTTTCGTTTCCACATCGTCGTCTTCACGGCCCGGTGTCTTGAGGTCGAACTTCTTGATGAGGAACGTGAAGATGAAGTAGTAGAGGAAGAAGTAGATGATGCCGACCGGGATGATGTACATCCAGTTGGTCTTGGCTTCACCCTGCAGGATACCGAAGATGAACAGGTCCAACAGGCCGCCAGAGAAGGTCAGGCCGACGGCGATGTTCAGCATGTGGGCGATCATGTAAGCGGCACCGGCCAGGACGACCTGGACGTAAAAGAGCATCGGTGCGACGAAGAGGAAGGAGAATTCAATCGGTTCCGTGATGCCCGTGAACATGGACGTCAGGGCTGCCGATAAGAGCAGGCCGCCGGCGACTTTGCGTTTTTCCGGTTTTGCCGTGCGGTACATGGCCAGGGCGGCGCCGGGCAGACCGAAGATCATGAAGATGAATTCGCCCGAGAAATACCGGGTTGCATCAGCACTGAAGTGAGTGACGTTAGGCGAAGCGAGCTGGGCGAAGAAGATGTTCTGGCCGCCCTGGACGAGGTTGCCGTCGATCATCATCGAACCGCCGACGCCGGTCTGCCAGAAGGGCAGGTAGAAGACGTGATGTAGGCCGAAGGGGATGAGGGCCCGCTTGATGATGCCGAAAATCAAGGTGCCGATGTAGCCCGTACCCGTGACCAGGCCGCCGAGGGCGAAGATGCCGCTCTGGACGACAGGCCAGACGAAATACATGGCAATGCCGACGAACATGTAGACGACGGTGGAAATGATAGGGATGAAGCGCGACCCGCCGAAGAAGGACAGGGCATTGGGCAGTACGATTTTATGATAGCGGTTGTGCAGGTAGGCGACGCCGATGCCGACGATGATACCGCCGAAGACGCCTTCCTGGAGGGACATGATGCCGCAGACATTGGCAATCGTACCTTCCAGGACATCGGGAGATACGGTGTTATTGGCCAATACTTTGCCAGTCAGTTTGAGGACGGCGTTGGTCGAGGCGTGCATGACGAAAAAGGCGATCATGGCCGATAAGGCGGCGACTTCCTTTTCCTGCTTGGCCATGCCGATGGCGACGCCGACGGCGAAGATGATGGGCAGGTTACCGAAAATGATGTTGCCGGCATCGCTCATGATGGTGAGCAGTGAATGGAGTATCGTGCCGTTTCCGAGGACGCTTTCCAATCCATAGGTCTGGATGGTCGTAGCATTCGTGAAAGAAGCCCCGATACCGAGGAGTAAGCCGGCAATCGGCAGGATGGCGACAGGCAGCATGAAACTGCGGCCGACAGCCTGCAAGATGGAAAAGACTTGGTCTTTCATAAAATTCCTCCTTTTACTATAGGAATAAATAAGTATGAGACAGTACGTTCCTATTTTAACATACCCTAGGCAAATGAGAAGGATGAGAGTTACGTCTAACCGTACCTATCTCGCATATATACTTGACAAAAAGTAAACGCAAGTTCATCGTCGAAACACTAGCTCTTTTAAGCCGTCAGCCGTCAGCAGCTAGCAGTTAGCAGTTAGCGTTAAAATTTAAAGCCATCCGCTAACCACTAACGGCTAGCCACTAGCTACGTAAAAGGGCTTGTCGTTGTGCGACAAGCCCTTTTACTAAGAGGAGAATGAATGTGAAGTTGTTTTCTGATTTTTTATGCTTTGGCAGCGGCTTCGCCCAATTCTTTGCATTCAGGAGCGTTGTCCGGTGTTTCGTTGACGATGGCCGTACCAATGACGGTGGCACCGGCATCTTCTGTACGCTGTTTCCATGCGTCCATCCATTCGCCGGAGCCCCAGCCGTAAGAGCCAAAGAGGCCGACTTTTTTGCCCTTCAATTTTGGAGCCAAATCGGTGAAGAACGGTTCGACGACAGAGTCTTCCAGTTCTTCTGAACCCATGGCCGGGCAGCCGAGCAGGATGACGTCTTTGCTAGCTACATCATCGACATTTGTATCTTCAAAGCGGACTGATTCTACGTCAGCACCGGCAGCTTTGACGGCTGCTTCGATTTCGTTAGCCATTGCTTCTGTATTACCTGTACCACTCCAATAAACGATTTCTACCATGATTAAATCCTCCTTATGCTACAATGAGCGAGTCTAATGTTGTCCCAACGGCAAAGCGATTCAAATAGTCTTGCCGGCAGCACGTATAGCGATGGAAAGTACGGGCGGCAGCGTGGGCGTCGCCGTATACCTTCCATTCGCCACAAAGCTTGGCATGGTTTCCCTTGTTGGCGATGAACCCGCACACGTCCTCTCGGGGATAGCCGAGGAAAATGCCCGATTCATGAGGGAAACAGCCATCTTCTGCAAAGCGTTCGGCAAGACGGTCCAGCAGGGAAGAGATGTCCTGGCAGTCCTGATAGCCGAATTGCTGCAGAAATGATGAAATGTCCCGCTGCTGTACGTAGGCCCAGACCCTGGCCGGTCGGTATACATACAGCAAAGTGCGTTTGGGACAGGCGTACAAGATACGGAAATACAAGCCTTTTGCATTGTATTTATGATTATACTTTTCAATTATATCATCATAGGTACAGCCGCTGTCCAAGCGGGGTAGACAGAGAAGGGATGCCTGTTTGAGACCCGCTAAAGTCGGTGAACAGTGGGTTATTAAGACGAAATCCAGGTTCATGTCCGGTTGCCGCTCCTTTCGCTTTGATACTGCAAGTATAATTTATTTGAAAGTGATTGTCAATACCAATATAATAATTCGTTTCAAATAAGCGAAAAGGCTTGCCAAGTATAGTATAATAATGGTAGTGTGAAGAATATTCGGAGGGGGGATTAGATGGAAACTGCTTATGATACGAATCATTGTTTCGGCTGTGGCCGCGATAATCCGATCGGCCTGAAGCTGGACATGAAGATGGAAGGCGATCACTGCGTGGCTTATTTTACGCCCAAGGCAGAGCATGAAAGTTATGGCGACCGCATGCACGGAGGCCTGACGAGTACGCTGCTGGATGAAGTCATGGGAGATTATGTGTTCCGCATTGCCGGTAAACCAGCCTATACGGTGCGGCTGGAAATCCGTTTCCGCAGTGCCATACGCATCGGCGAAACGGTCAAGGTCGAAGGCTGGCCGGAAGTCCACCGCGGCCGTCTGTTCATCATGAAAGGAAAGATTACCCACGCTGATGGTACGCCGGCTGCCGAAGCCAAAGCGGAAATGATGCTGGCTAAATAAAGGAGGAGTTACTATGGATAGAAGCGATATGATGCACCGCATGTATGATATTAAAGGGCCTTTAGTGGCAAAGAAGTTTGCAGCCCGCGGCTTTGAAGCCGTATACTGTCCGACGAAGGAAGAAGCCTTGAAGCAGGCCATCTCGTATATCCCGGAAACGGATGTCGTATCCTGGGGCGGCTCGGTATCCATCAATGAAATCGGCCTGCGGCCTTATGTACTGGAACACAATCCGGTCATCGACCGCGATTCGGCCAAGACGCCGGAAGAACGGGTCGAACTGATGCGCAAGGCCCTGCTCTGTGACACCTTCCTCATGGGGGCCAACGCAGCCGTCCAGGACGGCCAGCTCATCAACATCGATGGCAATGGCAACCGCGTCGCCGCCCTTTGCTACGGGCCGAAACAGGTCATCGCCATCGTCGGCATGAACAAAGTCGTCCCGACGGTCGAAGCCGGCATCGAACGGGCGCACACCGTGGCGTCGCCGCAGAATATCGGCCGCTTCCCCGGTGTCGGTACGCCTTGTGCCAAGACGGGCATGTGTGCTCACTGCATCCGGCCGGACAGCGTCTGTGCCCAAGTCGTCCGGACGCGTATCTGCAAGCCCCAGGGCCGCATCAAGGTTATCCTGGTCGGAGAAAATCTGGGCTTTTAGTCCTGAAAAGAGAGGTATTTTATTATGAGAACTGGAACTGGCGTCGTTGAAGAAGTCTGCCCGAACGGCCTGGTAAAAATCCAGACCAACCGCAATAATCTATATTCGCCGTGCAGTGACAGCATGTGCGCGGACAATGTCGTCATCGATGCTGTGAACCCCATCGGGGCCAAAAAGGGACAGTATGTACAGTTCAACATCCCCGACGCCGGCATGGGCGTCAAGGGCATCATCTGCTTCGGCGTCCCCTTGCTGCTCATCATCGTCTGCGGCGTCGCAGGCTACCTGCTGGGAGAATCATGGCGGGTCAAACCGGAAATGACGGCCTTTGCCGGCATGATCGCAGGCGGCATCATCGGCTGCCTGGTCCTGAAAGGCTATGAAAAGAAAATCAACAACAACCAGACCAAAGCCGAAATCACGGGAATCATCAGTTAATAGGCTGCAGGTTCGTAGGGGCTCGCACGTGGCGAGCCCGCCAGATATATGTAAGAATTCCGTGAACAATTGGCATGAGCGGGCGCCCCTACAGAAAAAGGCTTGTCGCACGTGCGACAAGCCTTTTTTTATACAATATCGATTTGGCAGGCTTTCATGGCCTGTAATGCTCTTTCGTGGTTTTCCGGGGTGGAACCGGCACAGCATGTGCTGTCGACGATGATTTCCTTTTCCGGGTAGAAGGCTTTGAGCAGCATGGCATTGGCGATGACGCAGATGTCCGTGCACAAGCCCATCAATACCAGCCGGTCGTAGTCGCGTACTTCATCGACCAGGGCCGGACAGCCAAAGGATGGCTTTTCCAGGATGGTGGCCCACATGGTGTACGGCAGGAGCTGTTTGCAGATACGCCAGCCCCGCGTGTCTTTCAGGCAGTGTGGAACGGGAAGTTTCCGGCCTTCCTGGGTTTCGCTGTAGGCCTCGTCGTGGGTGTCCTGGGTGAAGATCAGGTCCGTTTCCTGGTCGGCATCCTTTTTGCTGGCCACGATCTTGGCCTCGATGCGGGGGACGACGGCTTGAGCCTGAGCGCTTCCCAGGGCGCCGTCGATGAAATCATTCTGCATATCAATGATGATATAAGCCTGGGTCATTACGGTCATCCCTTCTCTTTAGGCACGCAATTCTTTTAAATATCCCGGTATGTCCGGGCAGGTCATGAGGCCCGACATGAGGGCGACGCCTTTGATGGGGACGTCCTGGAGCTGAGAGATGGTCTTCGGCGTAACGCCGCCTAAGGCATAGACCGGAATCTTGACGGCCTTGCAGATGGCTTTGACCGTGTCGACGCCGATAGGCGGATCCGACGGCTTGCAGGCTGTCGGGAAGACGTGGCTGGCCATGAGGTACGTAGCGCCGAGCTGTTCGGCTTTGACGGCTTCTTCGACGGTGTGTACGGAGACGCCGAGGGTCGTCATGTAATAGAGCAGGGACGAATGGGTTTCCAAATAAGGCAGAGAGCACTGGAAACGGGGAATATGAAGACGGATAGCAGCCTTTCCGAAATGCTGGAGGATACACGTCTTCTGATGGATGCTGCACAGGCGCAGGGCCCGTTTCGCATAGTCCGTGTATTCTTCTTCAGAAAGGTTTTTTTCACGAAGGACGATGAAATCTACATCGGATGCGGCGATTTGCTCGAGCTGATCCCAGTAGTTCGTCGAAGCCAATTCGTGATTTGTAATTGCAGCTACTTTTAACACGATTTATCACCTGAATATTAGAGTATTTTATATATATAACTATACATGAATCTCATACTAACGTCAACAATTATACCAATAGAATATAATGAATGCTCTGTATGAGTTTAATGCCCTAAAACGGGAAGATATATGACAAAAACGGTTCGGGGTGGATTGGGTCCCGGACCGTTTTTGTCATATGCATTTTATAGGATTGGTAATGGATTACATTAGGTGGTTTACAAATAAATATACTCACTGGTGACAGGCTGCAGGCCCATGCTCTTGATGTCGGAGTACATCTGGTCAAAGGACCGGCCGTCAGTGATTTCAAACTGTTCGTCACCCATTTCGGAGCCGTCATTTTCCAGATGGCCTCCGATGCCGACGCAGACGCTGGCCGATACTTTGGTAGCGGCGATTTTCATGATGGCGTTGCGGTAGCGGGCGCTTTCACGGCTCGATACGACGATGCAGGCGTAAGGCATGAACAGACGATAGGCACAGATGATCTGCGTCAGTTTCCGTTCGTCTACGTCCTTCGGGTTGATCTTATCGTTATTGATGATCGGGCACAGGCGCGGACAGGACAGGGAAATTTCGGCATGCGGGTACTTACGCTGCATGAGCCATGCGTGCATCCCCGTTGCCAGGGCATCTTTCTGGTAGTCGTCCAGGCCTAAGAGGGCTGCGAAGCCGACGCCGCGCATACCGCCGAGGATGGCCCGTTCCTGGGAATAGAAGCGGTACGGGAAGATGCGCTTGTGGCCAGCCAGGTGAAGGGTAGCGTACTTGTCGGAATTGTACGTTTCCTGGAAGACCGTGACGTAGTCGGCGCCACATTCGTGGAGATATTTGTAGTCTTCCGAATTGACCGGGTAGATTTCCATGTTGATGACCCGGAAATACTGGCGGGCAATCTTGACGGCGTTGCCGATGTATTTGATATCGCTCATCTTCGGGCTTTCGCCGGTGAGCATGATGACTTCTTCGATACCCGTATCGGCGATGTTCTTACATTCGTGGTGGAGTTCTTCGTCCGTCAGGCGGGCGCGCTTGATCTTGTTGTGCGAGTTGAAGCCGCAGTAGATGCAGTAGTTATCGCAGTAGTTGGCGAAATAGATCGGCGTCAGGATGGTGATGTTGTTGCCGAAATGGCGCCGCGTGACCAGATGGGCTTTCTGGGCCATTTCTTCCAGGAACGGTGCAGCGGCCGTCGATAAGAGGGCCATGAAGTCCCGCGGGTCCAGATGTTCTTTCGACAGGGCCAGGCGGACGTCTTTATCGGTGAAGTCGTCATTGTTGAAGGAACTGCGGATGGCGACGACCTGGTCGAGCATATCCGAGTCGATGACTTCCATGCCCGGTAAATATTTCATGTGGTCGATGAGTTTGCTCTGATCGATAGTTTTAGTTTCTTCCGTCATGTTCGATTCCTCCTCAGTCCCCTAAGAATCCCGTCAGCGGATCCGAAGCCGAAGCCGTTTCGCGGACGCGGCCCAAGCCGGCGAGGTAAGCATTGCGGCCGGCACGGATGGCTTCACCGAAGGCTTTGGCCATGAGAGGCAGGTCGCCAGCCGTAGCGACGGCGGTGTTGGCCATGATAGCAGCGGCGCCCATTTCCATGGCTTCGCAGGCCTGGGACGGACGGCCGATACCGGCGTCGACAATGACCGGCAGGTCGACTTCGTCGATGAGGATCTGGATGAAATCTTTCGTCGACAAGCCTTTGTTGGTGCCGATAGGCGAAGCCAGAGGCATGATGGCAGCAGCGCCGGCGTCAGCCAGGGCACGGGCGGCGTAGAGGTCCGGATACATGTACGGCAGGACGATGAAGCCTTCTTTAGCCAGGATTTCCGTAGCTTTGATGGTTTCGTTGTTGTCCGGCAGGAGATATTTGGAGTCGCGCATGACTTCAATCTTGATGAAATCGCCGCAGCCGACTTCACGGGACAAGTGGGCGATGCGGACGGCTTCGTCGGCATTGCGGGCACTGGACGTATTGGGGAGCAGGGTGACATCTTTCGGGATATAGTCGAGGATATTGTCTTTCTGGCCGGCTTCGACGCGGCGCAGGGCCATGGTTACCATCTGGGCACCGCCTTGTTCGACAGCGGCCTTGATGAGGTCGACAGAGAATTTACCGGAACCTAAGATGAAACGCGATGTGAATTCGTGGCCGCCAAGGACCAGGGTATCTTTTTTTTCCATTGGGAAACACTCCTTTTATAATGATAGATGAGTTCATGACTGCTTTGCCGCAGGGAATCAGCCCCCGCCGACGAAGTGTACGATTTCCATGGAATCGCCGTCTTTCAAAGTCACTTTATCGTAATCCTTGCGCGATACGATAGCACCGTTCAGCTCGATGGCGATGCGGTCTGTACGATATTCCTGGTCGGTCAGGTAAGCGAGCAGGTTCTGGCCGGCCGCTTCGATGTCTTTGCCGTTGATCCGTACCATGGAGGATCCTCCTTTCTCTCAAATGAAAAAAGGGTCGCACGAAGAATTACACCCAAGGTGGTGTACCCCTTCGTGCGACCCTTGTGATTCGGTCTCACTCTGCCTATGATTATAGCCTATTATCACAAAAAGTCAACTGTTGATAGGAACTGGCTTGAGAGAAATGACAAGGGAAGACGACAAAGGCCGAAAAACTATAGTATAATAAAGTTATGATTTTACGAGAGGTGTGATCACTGCCATGGAAGAACGGATGGACTGGATGAATATTGCCCGCTATTTTTATTTGACCGACGAGCGGCTGCAGCAGATTTCCCGCGATTTTGCCGCCGATATGGAACGGGCCCTGCGCGGCCAGCCCGGGGCGACCGTATCGGCCCTGAAATCGCATGTTTCCCTGCCTGGCGGTGATGAGCACGGCGTCTATCTGGCCCTGGATTTCGGCGGTACGAACGCAAGGGCTGCGCGGATCCGCCTGTTGGGCCGGCACTGTTACCTCATCGAAAAGAAGGTCTGCCAGCCGCTCCGGCTGCCTGGCCAGTACGACTATCTCTCTTCGTCGACGACGGCTGGGGAGCTTTTCGATTTCCTGGCCCGCCTCGTCGGTCAGGTTGCCCATGGGCAGCAGGCCTATACCCTGGGCCATACCTTTTCCTTTGCCATAGAGCGGCAGGACCTGCGCGATGGCCGGCTCCTGTCGTGGTCGAAAGAAATTGCCGTTCCCGGTGTGGAAGGCGAATGGGTCAACGCCATGCTCAAACAGGCCCTGGCCCGTCAGGGCTTTAGGGCTGTCGAACCGGTGGCCCTGGTCAATGACACGACGGCCCTGCTGTTGTCGGCAGCGTATACGCTGGAACGGGTCCGCCTGGGCCTCGTCTGCGGGACGGGCTTCAACGCCTGCTACTATGAGCCGGCCTGGGATATGATCGTCAATCTGGAAGCCGGCGACTATGGCGGCCTCATACGCAATCGCTGGGACAAGGCGGTCGACGCCCTGTCGGCCCAGCCCGGTCAGCATCGGATGGAAAAGATGACAGGCGGTGCCTATGCAGCGGAAATCTTCCGGCAGACCTTGCTGTCTTATTTCAAGACCCGCCAGCTCCCGGTGTTTTCCACAGCCGCTATGAATGACATCATCAGCTGCGACAATGATAGGCAGTGCCGGCTCAAGATGGGCCAGCTGTGGAAGCGCATCGTGCGGCCCGATGAGGTGCGGCCTGTCCGCAATATCGGCGCCGCCATTTTCGTTCGCGCCGCCCAGCTGGCCGGTGCTGTGAGCTGCGGCATCCTGCGCCATCTTTATGGCGGCGAAGCCGTTCCGGCCCAGTCCGTGGCCGTCGACGGGAGCCTCTTGGAACACGTCCGCGGCGCCTTGTTCATGATGGAAGATGCCATGCAGGCCTGCCAGAATGAAGGCGTGAGCCGGGACAAGCAGATCCCCGTCGACCCGGTACTCATCCAGGACGGCCCCTTAGTCGGCGCCGCCGTCGCAGCGGCCATGGCGCATTAGTCACGAGCCACTAGCTACGAACCACGAGCCACGAGCCACGAACCACTAGCCACGGCCACGTTTTTTCGGTACAATATAATATTGCAGAGATATTTTCACCATGTCTGTAATTCAGGGAAAGGAGACGGCGCCTGCGCCGGGTTACGATGCTGCAACTCGATAAATCGATTAGTAAACCGTATTATGTACAAATTTATGAATATTATCGTCGGGAAATCGAAGCGCACCGGATGATAGCCGGCATGCGCCTCGACTCGGTCCGTGAACTGGCCCAGGCTGCGGGCATCAGCAAGATGACCGTCGAAAAGGCCTACTACCAGCTGGCCAGTGAAGGCTACATCCTGCGCCGCCATAAGGCCCGCTATGAAGTGGCCTCCCTGGGCGGTCTGGAAGTGCGGACCGAAGAGGCTGCTGCGCCCGTATTGCGTGAAGCCAGCCGTCGTCCCGTCTATGCCTATGACTTCGCCAGTGGCGACATGGCTTTGGAACGCTTTCCCCTTGACATCTGGCGGAAATATATGAATCGGATCTTATCGGAGCCAGACCGGCTGCTGGCGGCCAATGATGACCAGGGCGTCCCCGATTTGCGCCGGGCCCTGAGCCGTTACGTCTATGAAACGCGCGGCGTCCATGCAGAGCCGTCGCAGATCATCATCGGTGCCGGGACGATTTCCCTTCTCGGCGTCCTGACCAATCTGCTTCACGATAAATATGCCTGCATCGGCGTCGAAGACCCGGGCTTCCGCCTGGGCCGGGAGATTTTCCGCAACAGCGGCTATTCCATCGTGCCCATTCCCATCAGCGGCGGCCTGCTCCACGTCGATGCCCTGGAAGCCAGCGGCGTCCGCCTGGTCTACGTCAGCCCGTCCCATCAGTTTCCGACGGGGACGGTCATGCCCGCCGGCATCCGCCATCGTCTGCTGCATTGGGCTGAAAAGACGGATGGACTGATCATCGAAGACGATTACGACAGCGAGCTGCGCTATTATGGCCGCCCCGTCCCGGCTTTGCAGGGCCTGGACCGCCACGGCCGCGTCGTCTACATGGGGGCCTTGTCCAAAGTATTGCCCTTTTTCATCCGCCTCAGCTATATGGTACTGCCGCCTCAGCTCATGCCCCTTTACGAACAGCGGCGCAGCCTGTTCCGCCAGGGCGCGTCGGTTCCGGAGCAGTGCGTACTGGCGGAATATATCGAGAGCGGCGAACTGGCCCGTCAGGTACGGCGCCTGCGCAAGGAATACCAGGAAAAAGGGGAGCTCTTAGGCCGGCTCTTAGTCGAAGCCTTTGGTCAGGATATCGTCGTAGGGCGGCTGGTTTCCGGCGTATACTGCCATATCCGCCTGCACAGCCGCTTATCGGAAGAAGAACTGCGCCGCCGGGCGGAACGGCAGGGCTGCCGTGTCTTGTCCATGCAGTCTTTTTATGAAACACCGTCGCAGGAAACGGATAAAGAATTTCTCCTGTCATTTTCAAAAATTCCCACCTGCAGGCTCCGCGATGCCGTAGCGGCGTTGCATGGAGCGTGGTCAGAGAAAGAAGGATACTAATGGCGAAAAGTTTGCGTTTTATTCAATGCGGGGATCTCCACTTAGGGAGCCCTTTCCATAACCTCTCCGCTATTGATGAACGGTGGCAGCGCATCGTCGGGAAAGCGCCGGTCCGGGCGTTCCAGAAAATCGTCCAGATGGCCATTGATAAACGGGTCCACGCTGTCCTCATCACCGGCGATGTCTACACCAGTGCCGATCACAACTTGACGGCACAGCTCGATTACGTGCGCCTTTTACATAAATTAGCACAGAATAACATCCAGGTCTTTGCCGTCCTGGGCAATCACGATCCGCTCGAAGCGTGGAAGGCGAAGATTCCCTTTCCGCCGAATGTCCACGTGTTTCCGACCGATGCTGTCGAACGGGTCCCCCTGGTCGTAGATGGCGAAGAAGTAGCGGCCATTTACGGGCAGAGTTATGCCAAGAGCGAACAGCGGGACAATCTGGCCTGGAAATTCAACCGCGCTGCTGGCGACCGCTTTGCCATCGGCATGCTCCATACCCAGGTGGGCAGCCGGGATTCGACATATGCGCCGTGCACCCTGGAAGATTTGAAAGAATGTGGCATGGATTACTGGGCCCTCGGGCATATCCACAAGCATGAGATACTCTGCGAAAAGCCCTATGTCGTCTATGCCGGCAACCCGCAGGGCCTCGATTGTACGGAAACGGGGCCGCGGGGCTGTTATTACGTCGAAGTCGGACCGTATGGGACGACGGACCTGGAATTCATCGACACGAGCATCGTCCGCTGGGAAAGCATCGACCTCGCCATCGACGGTATCGAATCGGTGTCGGAACTGCGCGAGTCCGTCCGCTTCGCCAAGGAAAAAGTGCGCCGTGATATCGGCAAGCCGACGTTCCTGACGGTCAATTTCACCGGTTCCGGCAGTATGTACCACGTCCTCAACAATCCGGAAGCGACGCAGTACTGGCTGGAAAGCTGGCGTGAAGAAGAACAGGGGAAATACGCCTTCGTCATGGTCGAACGCCTGCGTAACCTGGCCCGTCCCAAGATGAATATGGACGAACGAAGTAAACTGCCCGACTCCGTCGGCGACTACTTGAATGTCTTCGACAAGCTGGAAAAGCTGGCTCCTGAAGAAAGGGCCAAGGCGCTGCGGGATATTCTCATGAGCCGCCCGGAATTTGAACGCCTCGGGGCCTATGGAAGGGCCCTGACGGACCAGCGCCTGCTGGAAACGTTCGAGAAAGCCAAGTGGCTGGGCGTACAGAAATTGCTGGAACATAGAAGAGGTTAAGCAGTATGAAGATTACAGAGATGCATTTGGATGATTTCGGGATTTACCATAATGTGAGCTGGAATCCGCCGGAACACGGCCTGATCGTCATGCATGGCCGCAACGAAAGCGGCAAGACGACGCTCATGAAATATGTCCGCTCCATGTTCTTCGGCTATCTGCGCGGAGACTGGAAGGGCTATTTCGGCAGCATGGGCATCCGTCGGGAAGACGGAAAGGAATACCGCATCGTCCGCAATGAAAAAGAATATTTCCTGTCAGACGGCCAGGAAAAAGTACAGGAAGAGCCAGCGAATCTGTGGTGGCACGGCCTGGACCGTCAGACGTATGATACGATTTTTGCCATGGGCCTGGAAGACCTGCAAGGGTTCAAAATCCTGTCCAATGAAGCCGTGCGCAGCCATTTCTTCAGCATCGAAGGCGGCATCGGCATGGGCCTGGCCCGCAGCGAAGTGACCAAGCATATGGGTGACTTCCTGGTCGCTTCGCCGCAGGGCAAGAAACCCATCAATGCCCTGCTCAACGAGCAGAAGGACTTCGACCGCCGCATTACCGGCATGGCCTACGATGAAGATGAATTCGCCAGCCTGCAGGAAACGGAACAGACGACGCATGAAATCGAGAACCGCATCCGCCTGGATATCGAAGAATCGAAGCAGCAGATCGAACGGATTTCCATGCCTATCGCTGCCTGGGATGTCTATAAACGCGGCCAGGACGCCATGCAGCATATGCAGTCCCTGGCCGATGTATCCCAGTTCCCGGCTGACGGCGCGCAGAAATGGGCCGAGCTGGAACAGAACATCAAGGCCATTGACGAACAGGTCCGCAAGCTCAAGGCGACGAGCCGTAAAGGCCCGGCCTTCCAGGAATCGTGGAACCGCTGGTTGGCCTGTGGCCCCCAGCTCGACGCCATGGCTCACCATGTCGGTGAATGGAAGCAGGGGCTGGAAGAACTTTCGGACCATGAAGATAAGGAAATGGACTGGGAATTTGAAGGTACGAAACAAGCCGACCTGCTCAAGTCCTGGACCGATGGCAAGGATATTCCATCAGCCGTCAACTGGACTCAGGGGATTTCGGCCGCCGCTGCCCTCGACCACAGCCGTCAGGATTTAGAGAAATGGCAGGCCGACAAGCCCAAGAATGTTTCCGGTGCCAGCGGCGAAGACGGGCCGGCTGAAAAGACCAAGGACGAATGGGATGTCATCGGGACGGCTGTAGCGACGATCCAGAACGTCGTCATGGAACGCCAGAAGATACAGGAACAGCTGGAATGGCTGAAGAACGAACCGGCTGGCTCGTCGAAGGCCTTTACCTTCGTCGGCATCGCTTTCCTGGTCCTGGCGGCCCTCTGCGTCGCCGCTGTCTATCTGGCTCACTTCGATTCGACCCTGGGCCTCGGCGGTGCCGCTGCCTGTGTCGTCATCGCCATTATTTCCCTGGTCCGTCAGAGTACCGGTGCCGACCGGGTCCCCCGGAAAATCGCAGAAATCGAAGGCCGGCTGGCAGGCGTCAACCGCAAGATCAGCGACTTAGCTAAAGAAGCGGAAATGACCCTCAGTACGGACGAATCGAATGAACGCTGGCTCCAGGAACTGGACGCCGTCCGCAAGCAGTATCTGGACTGGCAGACGCGGGAAACGAAGAATGCCTGGCAGAAAGAACAGAAAGTCATGTACGACGCCATCTATGAAAAATGGCAGTCCGATGGCAATACCTGCAAAAAACAGCTCCTGGCCTGTGAAACGGCCTGGGACGGCTGGCGAGATAAAAATAGTTTCAGCAAACTGGATACGGCCGATGTGGCCAAAGCCAAAGAAGCCTGGGATACGTGGCATGAAGTCACGACGGCCGCTGCCGATTGGAAGCGGCGCAAGCTGGAATTGAAAGGCGCCATTTCCCGCTGGAGCGACACGGCAGAACAGATTTTCCGGGAAGTCGGCGTTAAGAAGGCCGTTTCCCCGGATACCGTCGAAGACGTCTACAAACAGTGGCAGGACATCCGCGTCCAGGCTGAAGTGGCCAAAGAACAGGATCGTCAGCAGAAAGAACGGGAAAGTCAGATTGCCAGCCTGGGAGAAGAACGGCAGCAGCGCGTCCAAGAACAGCAGGAACTGCTCAAGGCGACAGGGGCCCAGACGGAAGGCGAATTCCGCAGCAAAGTCCTGCGCTTCCGCCAGTTCCATCAGTACAAAGAAGTCTATGACCAGACGGAAGCCCATATCCGCCTCATCGCCAAGACGCCGAAAAACCTGGCCGAACTGCGCCATGAATTGAAAATCCATACCTTGAAGACCTGGACAGATGAACGCGACTACTACCAGAAAAAAATCGCCGATGCCGAAAAGAAACTGGCTGAAGTTGCAGAAAAACGAGGCAGCATCATCGAACGCCTGAGCCAGATGGCCAAGAGCGACGAATACGGCAAGCTCCTGCAAGCCAAACAGAACCGCAAGGCCGAACTGGACCGCGACGTCGACGACTGGCTGACCAATATGTACACCCAGTACATGCTGGAACAGGCCCAGGAATACTACGAACGGGTCCGCCAGCCTATCGTCATCCGCCAGGCCGGCGAATACCTCAATCTCATGACCCAGGGCCGCTATACCCTGCAGGCCAGCCTGGACGGAAAACAGCTCTTTGCCGTCGATGGCAGCCAGCGCCGCGTCCCGGAAAAACAGTGGAGCAGCGGCCTGGGCGACCAGATTTACCTGGCCATCCGCATCAGCCTGGCCATGGCCTTCTCCAAACAAATCGAACCGATGCCGCTCATCCTCGACGACATCCTCGTCCGCTTCGACGAACAGCGCCAGAAAGAAGCCATCCAGTTCCTGGCATCCCTGGGTAAAAAAGAACAGATATTCCTGTTCACCTGCTCCGATGCCACGTTGCACCTGGCCGAAGAAGTCCAAAAACAACTGTCTGGAGAAACAGACACGATCCATCTCTTTGAAATCGAAAAAGGGACCATCAAAGAACTCGCAAATCGTTCGTGAGAAACGTAAAAAGGAGATGTCACATGCAGCCATTTTGGCTTCGTGTGGCACCTCCTTTATTATGAATATAACTACATAGCAAAGGGCTGTAGGGGGATAACGATTGCATAATAACTATCGGTATTTCACTGGATTCACGGCGGACGCGCCACGTTTATTGAGCGCTGGGCATTTTTTATATTATTATTATATACTTTGCAAAATTTTGTTCTATGGTAAGATTGAATTAAGAAATGAGGTTTACGGATGTCCGAAAACAGAATTAAAAAAGCTCGCGAAGAAACTGGTTTGACGCAAGAAGATATTTTTAATTTGACAGATAAGCATAATGCCTTACAAAAAGCTATCTTGGAAGAATTTGCACCGCGCTTTGCATCAGGGGCTATTTGCTTGTATGTTGGTGATACGACTAACAAGAACTTAGTGGAAAACCAGACGTTACTGAAACAATTAGGAATTGCTTTGACAGAACATGATAAGTTGCCCGATGTCATCCTGTATTGCAAGGACGTCGACTGGATTTACTTTGTTGAAGCCGTGACCTCCGTGGGTCCTATGAGTCCTAAACGCTTACAAGAATTGGAAGCTATGACTCAGCAGGTCACGAGCGGGAAAATCTATGTTACCGCTTTTCCTGATGTAACCGTCTACAAACGCTTTGTGGCGGACTTAGCTTGGGAAACCGAAGTTTGGATTGCCGATGAACCAGATCACATGATTCACCTTAACGGCAATCGGTTTATGGGACCTCGATGAGTTTATAGAAAAGTAGGTGAAAAGATGGATTGCATGGCTGAATACAACGATGTTACAGAACTTATGATGCGTGAAGCTATGGATGCTGTCCATGATGGAATCGTTATCGTTGATAAGACTTCACGGATTCTTTATGTGAATACGGCTTATACGAAGATTTTAGCAGTACCCAAAGAAAAAGTAATTTATAAACAAGTGAAAACCATTGAACCTGGAGCGCTGATTTTAAAGGTTCTAAAAACGGGAGTCCCAATTTATCATCAGCTAGTAGAAGTTCGGACTCGGGGAAAGAAAATCCGTGTGACCATTACACCCATTGTTAAACAACAAAAATTAATTGGTGCTGTATCTGTTTTTAATGATATTACGGAATTGACACGGAGCAAAGAAGAGTTAGAAAAAGCACAGCGGTTAAATCATTCTATATTTAAGGCGGCAGTTCATAGCAAACAAGATTTATCTACTGAATTTTCTGATGTCATCGGACAGAGTCCTAATTTTTTAAAATGTCTCCGCCTAGCTGAATTGGTCGCTCCGACAGATGCGACTGTTCTTATCGAAGGCGAAAGTGGAGCTGGTAAGGAAGTCCTGGTTAATGCTATTTTGAAAATCAGTGGTAAACGCTCCCGACCTTATGTAAATTTGAACTGTTCGGCTATTCCAGAATCGTTAATGGAAAGTGAACTTTTTGGTTATACTGCTGGGTCTTTTACGGGAGCCGTAAAGGGAGGAAAATTAGGGAAGTTTGAACAAGCTGATGGTGGAACTATTTTTTTAGACGAAATTGGCGAAATGCCTTTGTTTATGCAGGCGAAATTATTACGAGTACTGCAATCTGGTGAAATTCAAAAGATAGGGTCAAATACGGTTCAAAAGGTTAATGTAAGAGTTATTGCTGCGACGAATCGAGATTTAAAGCAGATGGTTCGTGAAGGTCGTTTTCGAGATGATTTATATTTTCGCTTGAATACCTTTAAAATAATGATTCCACCTTTACGTGAACGGGGAAATGATATACTTTTACTGGCTAATTTCTTTTTAAAAAAGTATGCATTGAAATATGGGAAAAAAATCACTTTATCTACAGAAGTAGAAAAATATTTTTTATCATTTCCTTGGACGGGTAATGTAAGGCAATTGCAAAGTTGTATGGAATATGCGGTTATTGTATGTAATGAATCTGTTATTCGTTTAGAACACTTACCCGAAGAATTGCAATATGTTGCGACAAGTTCAGCATATCTGCCTTCTGTCGATATGGAAAAGCGTAAGACTATAGATTCCTATTCTCTAAAATCAGGTGTTCAACTGATGGAAAAGAAGAAAATCGCCCAAGCTATGGAAGATGCTCAAGGGAATAAAACTAAAGCGATGAAGATTTTAGGAATCAGTCGAAGGACCTTTTATAAAAAATGGAAATTATATGGATTTGACAAATCATAGTGTATACTATGTAAACAAATAATACGTAATATACTGTATACTATGTAAACAGAAAGCCCAATTTAGGTATACATTTCTTGAGTATACCTAAATTGGGCTTCTTTTAAATATAACAATGATATAAAACGAAAATGGCGTAGTTATCTTAATGTGTGGATTTATTGAGCTGAATATACTACTTTTAAATAATATATGGCACGAAAATTTCATATAAATAAGTGTAACGAGTAAATGTACGGTAAAAAATACTGTATAGTCTTAAAGAAAAGAGGTAAACCTATTATGAAAACAATCAGAATCGGCGGTGGCCAAGGTTTTTGGGGCGATTTAAGTGATGCACCGATTACTATGGCAAGAGAGGATAATCTTGATTACATTTGCTGCGATTATTTGGCTGAATTGACCTTATCTATCATGAGACGTCAACAGGAAAAAAGACCCGAAGCTGGGTATGCTCGCGATTTTATTACGGCGCTTAAAGGGATGCTTCCCTATATTGCAGAAAAAGGAACTAAAGTTATTACGAATGCCGGTGGTATGAATGTTAAAGCCTGCGTCGAAAAAGCTAAAGAAGCTATTCGTGAAGGTGGATATCATTTAAAAGTTGGCTATGTCCTCGGGGATGATGTACGTGAAATTATTCCTCAGCTCCGTCAACAGGGAATTACGATGAAACACATGGATACAGGTGAAGACATTGACCGGATTTTACCTAATATGGTGAATGCCAATGTTTATTATGGGGTAGAACCTATCGTCAAATGTTTAGAAGACGGTGCCGATATTATTATTCTTGGCCGTTCAACAGATACGGCTATGTTTGAAGCTCCCCTCATTTATGAATTTGGCTGGAAATATGATGACTGGACGGCAAAAGCTACAGGCATTTTGGCTGGCCATCTTTGTGAATGTGGGGCTCAGGCAACAGGCGGGAACTATGACTATGATTGGGAACATGTTCCGAGTCCAGAAAATTTAGGCTATCCGATTGCAGAAATCAGTGAAAAAGGCAGTTTAATTTTAACAAAAACGAAAAATACTGGCGGGCTTGTTACACCTCAATCTGTAAAAGAACAGCTCCTTTATGAAATCCATGATCCATCTAAATATATTACGCCTGATGTAGTCGCTGACTTCAGTAAAATTACGGTAGAAGAAATTGAACGGGATCATGTTGCTGTTCGGGGCGTTACGGGTACACCTGCACCTGATACGTTAAAACTTTGTGTCGGGTATCTGGAAGGCTATCGGACGATTGCTTATTTACCGTATTCTTGGCCTAGAGCCTTGGATAAGGCTAAGATGGCCGCTGACATCCTTGATAAGCGTTTAGCTATGAAAAATGCGAAAATTATTCGCAAGAATATTAGCTATCTTGGTGTTAATGCCTTGCATGGGCCATTAGCTCCTGAAATCAATGCAGATCTTAATGAAGTTGTCTTGCGGTATGCTATTATGACAGAATCTAAAAAAGAAGGTCTGAAACTGACCCCTGAAGTTGCTGCGGTCAGCAATTTGAATGGACCGGCTCAGGGGTGCTTCTTTGGCGGACGTAGCCGTCCGAGCGAAGTTTTTGCATTGTGGCCGACTTTGATTCCGAGAGATGCCATTAAACTTACCACGTATGTTGAGGAGGTCTAATATCATGAAAGTACAGTTAAAAGATATTGCACATGGTCGTTGTGGAGATAAAAGTGATACGTCCAATATTTGTATTTACGCCCGTGAACCCAAATACTATAAAGCGATGGCAGAACAGTTGACACCAGAACGGGTACGCCGCCATTTTGAAGGACTTGTTTTTGGCGATGTTACACGATATGATGTTCCGCAATTAGATGGGTTTAATTTTGTTATGCATCATGCTCTTGATGGCGGTGCTACTCGATCCTTACGTTTGGATACCTTAGGAAAATGTATGGAAGCGGCGCTTTTACGTATGTATATTGAAATTGATGATGAATAGGAGATGGATGTTATGGCCAAACCGTTACAGGGCATTCGTGTCCTAGACCTCACTCGTGTTTTATCAGGACCATATTGTACGATGTTATTGGCAGATATGGGTGCTGAAGTTATTAAGATAGAATCCCCTAGAGGAGATGACAGTCGTGCCTACCCTCCTTTTGATAAGGGAATTAGTGCTTATTATGCGAATTTAAATCGTAATAAAAAAAGCATAAAACTTGATTTGCATGATGAAAAAGCAAAAGATGTGCTGCGTAAGCTAATAAAGATTTCGGATGTCTTTGTAGAAAATTTTAAACCTGGAACTATTGCGAAAATGGGATTTTCTTATGAGGAAGTTAAAAGATTGAATCCTAATATTGTCTTTGCCTCTATTTCTGGATTTGGACAAACTGGGCCTTATCGACTGCTTCCTGGATATGACGTTATTGCTCAAGCTTTAAGCGGTATGATGAGTGTTACTGGTTGGCCTGATTCGCCGCCAACTCGTACAGGTACTGCTATTGGTGATGTATTAGGTGGCTTGAACTGTTGCATTGGAATCTTGGCAGCATTGCAGGGCCGGAATACGCAGCATCACGGTGAATACGTTGATATCGGCCTTGTCGATTGTTCTGTTAGCGCAATGGAAACCATTACTGAAATTTATATGGTAG
Source organism: Megasphaera indica (assembly GCF_046614755.1). NCBI lineage: Bacteria > Bacillati > Bacillota > Negativicutes > Veillonellales > Veillonellaceae > Megasphaera > Megasphaera indica. The sequence goes on along the minus strand of NZ_JBKKJR010000003.1, from coordinate 138,318 downwards.
AGGGACGTATTCCTAAACGTGCTGGCAACCGTTATGAATTTATTTATCCATATGATTCTTTTGAAGCTTCGGATAAATGGATTGTCATAGGGGTTGGTAATGATGCCATCTGGAAACGTTTTTGTGAAGCTACCGAACATGATGATTGGTTTGCTGATGAACGTTTTAAGTTGAATAAAGATCGGGCAAATCAAAAAGATGAATTGAATGCGATGGTCACTGGTTGGACCAAACAGCATACGGCTAAAGATATCATTACATTGCTTCGAGCTCACGGTGTTCCTTGTGCGCCTATTCATGACGTAGCAGATGTCGTTAATGACGAGCATATTGCCAAAGCACGACAGATGATTTGTGAAATAGATCATCCTGTTGAAGGTAAGATGCGGGTTACTGGGAACCCTGTTAAAATGACTGAAGCCGACCCCTATACCTATGTGAAAGCACCGACATTAGGGAAAGATACGGGAGATGTACTGTCGAACCTCCTTCATTTAAGTCCCGACGATGTTTCGTATTTTACGAAGGCAACTACTGACTGATATTCTGGATTACCATGATTCCCGGACTCTTTCTTATAAGAGTCCGGTTGAATCAGGATAAGGAGGTTTAAGATGTTAGCAATTGTTGGACTGATTACGATTTTACTCGTCTTAGCATCGATTATGACAAAAAAATTGTCGACGATGTCAGCATTAATTGCAATTCCTATCGTTGCATGTCTTTTTTTAGGGCAAGGTAGTGACCTAGGAAAATATATGCTTGCTGGAATTAAGAATGTAGCTCCGACTGGAGCCATGTTCATTTTTGCAGTTTTATTTTTTACTATTCTAGGCGATGCAGGCGTATTTGAAAAAATTGTTAATAAAATTGTAGGCATTGTGGGTTCAAATCCTGTTAAAGTTTGTATCGGAACCTATGTCATTACTATGTTTGCACATTTAGATGGTTCAGGGGCTGCCACTTTTTTGATTGTTATACCGGCGTTGCTCCCTATTTATGAGAAACTAAAAATGGATCGCCGGATTTTAGCCACTATTGTTGCTTTAGGTGCTGGGACAATGAATATGTTGCCTTGGGGCGGGCCGACTTTACGAGCTGCAACGTCATTGGATATACCTGTTATGGATTTGTTTAATCCTATGATTGTACCGCAGATTGCAGGGATGGCATGTGGGATTGCAATTGCAGCCTTTTTTGGAATGAAGGAAAAACGCCGATTAGGAACTGAATTAGCCAGCATCAGTGTAGCGCCAGCTGTATTATCAGAAGAGGAGCAAGTGTTACGCAGACCAAAACTTTTTTGGTTCAATCTCATTCTAATCATTGTGACTGTTGCACTTATGGTTGAAGGCACCTTGCCTCCTGTAGGTTGTTTTATGGCTGCCTTGGTCGTCATGCTTATTGTTAATTACCCTGATGTAAAATTACAAGGAAAATTGATTGATGCTCATGCGAAAGAAGCATTAATGATGGCCAGTGTCTTATTTGCAGCAGGGATTTTTACAGGAATCATGAAAGGTTCAGGGATGATTAGTGCGATGGCAAATGGCTTGGTAGAAATCATGCCAGAATCTTTAGCTCCCCATTTTGCTGTTATTATTGGGGTCATTTCAATGCCGGCTAGTCTTTTGTTTGACCCAGATAGTTTTTATTTTGCTGTTTTGCCAGTTTTGGCACAAGCCGCAGATGCCGTTGGCTTGGCTGGAGTAGACTTAGGCCGGGCGGCTATTGCTGGGGAAATGACCTTAGGGTTCCCTATTTCCCCACTTACACCGGCAACATTCTTATTGATTGGGCTCACAGGAATTGATTTAGGCGAACATCAAAAACATACCTTTTTGTGGGCATGGCTTGTATCGCTGGTCATTCTCTTTACGGCAATTATTGTCGGGACCATTCCTTTATAAGCGTACTAAAAATGATAAATATTGAGAACCATAAAAAGTCCAACATGGTAGTTTTTATATCATGTTGGATTTTTTTATAAAATAGAACCTTATTAAGGGAACGTTACTTCTGAGTACAGACGATGATGAAGATAAAAAATATATTTTTTTAACGGAAAATATTATAATATATGTACAATGTAATAATTTTTATATATAATTATAATAAATAACAAATGAGAAAGAAGGTTGACTATGGTGAATCTGAAGAGAGGGATAGTTGCAGGATTTACTTTTTTGTGCTTGACTTTGGGAGCTGGGAGTGTATTTGCTGAAGACGTTTGGGCTTATACGTATCACGACGGGACGCAGGCCTATGTTGACACGGATTCGATGTATCGTTTAATTGGCGGAAAAATCCATGTGAAAGTTAAAAAGGTTAAGTGGGACCGGGTTATTTCAATAGAAGAATTCCTGTTCAATCATGATGAAGGCTCCTGGTGGTACGGCTATCGGTTTGACAATGGCCCTTACAAAGGTGGCGGAAATGTAACTAACAGTGAATCGGTATGGAATATTTTCAATGTCGTTCAGCAATATTTATGATTCAGAATGGATTTGCAAAGGCTTCTGCCATCATGCGCCGCCCCGTTTACTTTATAGTTTGTAGCACAGAGTTTGTAGTTTGCAGAGAAAACCTTTAAATTTAAAACTATCCGCTAACCCCGAACCACTAGCCACTAACAACTCAAAAAGGGCCTGTCGTATGACGACAAGCCCTTTTTTCACGCCCAGACGAATCCGGTCATAGCCATGGATCCCAAGGTGCAGGTATTATTGAATGGTGTAGCTTTATCCGTTCCGGCGGCGCCCAGGCAATAGAGCAGGGGCAGATAGTGTTCCGGTGTCGGCACGGCGTAGGCTGCGTGTTCGTGGTTTTCGTAGTGGATGATGTTGTCGATGTTGCCGGCGATGACATTATCGACGATATCCTGGTTGAAGTGTTTGGCGGCTTCGGAGCCGCCGCGCTTGTTCCATTCGACGCGGCGCAGGTTGTGGACGATGTTGCCACTGGCCCAGATGAGGTAGCCTTTTTCGCGGAGCGGGGCGAGTTTCTGGCCGAGTTCAAAGCATTGGTCCGGTGTAAACGTGCTGTTTACAGAAAGCTGGACGACTGGGATGGGCGCGTTGGGGAACATGTGGACCATAACACTCCATGTTCCGTGATCGATACCCCATGAATCGTCGATAGAAACGTCATTGCCCAAAAGTTGGCAGACGTCCTGGGTCAGTTCCGAACAGCCCTTGGCTGGGTATTGGAGCTGATAAAGCTCTTCTGGGAAGCCGTACATGTCGTAGATTTGACGCGGCTTGTCGGCACTCTGGATATACGTGCCTGGGACATACCAATGGGCCGAGATGGCCAGGATGGCTTTCGGTCTGTCCTCACTGGTTAGAACGTCTGCGCCGACGCGCTGCATTTCGCGCGTCAAGTCGTTTTCATCGATAGCCAGCATCGGACTGCCATGACCGGTGAAGATAACAGGCGTTTTTTTCATTATGATGAATCCCCCTTTGCATAGAAACCATAAAGATAAAACCATCTTTAGTATATCATGAAGTTACTTTACGTCAACAAACTGCCATTTTTCACATATTTAATAATCCTGAGGGCGTTGCAAAAATTTACAAATGTGGGAGGGATACATTTCTCTATAATTCTGACTAGTATAGTAGTACGCATTGTAGAAAATAGGAATTCTAACTAGTATAGTAGTTGGATTTTTCGTTTACTTGTGAGGATACGCTTCTTTTGCTATAATGAACGGGTAACGTACAGGTTACGGACTTGATTTTTTAGAGATAACGACTGTGCGTCCTTTTGGGCGCCTTCGTTATCTCTTTTTTTTGTTGGGAGGAATTATTGTGGAAGTTCGTCATTATCATTGGAAAGATGGAAAATCCCTGACTGTCGGGGAACGGACGCTGGTCATGGGCGTCCTCAATTATACGCCTGATTCTTTTTCTGACGGCGGGAAATGGAATAATGCCGATGTAGCCTTGAAGCACATGGAAGAAATGGTAGCCGAAGGGGCGGATATTATCGACATCGGCGCCGAATCGTCACGGCCGGGTTTTACGCCGATTTCGGCAGCCGAAGAGATTTCCCGGCTGGAAACGATTTTGCCGCGCCTTGTCAAAGCCTGCCCGGTCCCCATTTCTGTCGATACGTACAAGGCGGAAACGGCAGACTATGCCATGCGTACGGGCGCCCATATCATGAATGATATCTGGGGCCTCCAGTATGCGCCGGAACCGGGACAGATGGCCGCTGTAGCCGCAAAATACGGCGTCCCTGTCGTCGTCATGCATAACCAGGACGGTACGGAATACGGCGACATCATCGAGGATATGAAGCGCTTCTTCATCCGCTCGGCCATCATTGCTGACCAGGCCGGCATGAGCCAGGACCAGATCATCACCGACCCGGGCATCGGTTTTGGCAAGACCTTTGACCAGAATGTCTACGTCATGAAGCACTTGCGGGATCTGACAGGCCTGCCGTATCCCATGCTCCTGGGGACGAGCCGCAAGGGCTTTATCGGCAAGATCCTCGACCTGCCGGTTACGGAACGGATGGAAGGGACCGGGACGACCTGTGTCGCTGGCGTCCTGGCCGGCTGCGCGATTGTCCGCGTCCATGACGTCAAACCCATCGTCCGCATGTGCCAGATGGCCGATGCTCTGCGTTAGATAAATTAGTCAGGTAAAACCTTTTACTGTATAAATATGACGGAACTTCCTTGACTGCCGTGGCCTGGCGGCGGTATAATGGCTCAAATGTATATAAGCTGATAGGGAGGTTTCTACATGGAAAATAAAAGTCTGCGCGGTCTCGTCGTATGCCGCAATTTTTTACAGGATCCCGTCATCAAGGCCCTGCTGGCTGTCCAGGAACAGGGGGATAATCCCTTTGGCAAGCATGAAGCGGCAGCGGTCCTCTTGGAACGGGCGGAACAGCTGGGCCTGAGCGGCAATATCCTGCGCCAATATTTCCTCTATCTCTTGGGGGAAGGCGATACGGTCGCTGCCGAAGCCATTGAACGGTCGGGCAAGGCCGGCACGGGCATGACCAAGGCCCTGCTCTTGGATATGACCCTGCTCTGGCCGTATCTGCAAAAGGCCGCTTCCGACTTCCTCGGCGTCGATTTCCTCGACAACTACGAACCGGCTGTCCCGAAAGTCTACGGCTATGTCCAGACCTTGGAAACGGCTCTCATGGCGGCGTCGACACCAGAAGAAGCGACGAAAGTCTTACTGCATCATTATGCAGTATACGGCCGGGGCAAACTGGCACAGTTCATGGCCTTCCGCATCGGTGAAGCCGGGGACCTCGTAGGCATCGAGAATTTCCCCCATCTCGCCTGGGATGACCTCATCGGCTATGCGGCCCAGAAAGAAAAGCTCCTGGCCAATACGACGGCTTTCCTGGCTGACCGGGCGGCCAATAACGTCCTCCTGACGGGTTCCCGCGGGACGGGCAAGTCGACGGCTGTCAAAGCCCTGGTCTGCCGCTATCATGAACAGGGCCTGCGCCTCATCCAGGTCCAGCGCGGCCAGCTCCATAATTTGCAGCAGCTCATGGAACGGCTCGGCGACATTGGCAGCAAGAAGTTCATCCTCTTCCTGGACGACCTCTCTTTTGACGAAAATGAAAAAGAGTATAAATACCTCAAGTCGGCCATCGACGGCGGCGTTACGCCGCAACCGAAAAACGTGCTTATTTATGCAACATCGAACCGCCGCCACCTCTTGAAGGAAACCTGGCGCGACCGCAACGACGAACTGGATGAAGTCTACCGCGACGACAGTACGAACGAGTCGATTTCCCTGTCGGACCGCTTTGGCCTCATCCTCCATTACTCGGCGCCGACGCAGGATGAATACTTGCAGATCATCGCTCATGAACTGAAAAAAGCTGGCATTACCCTGGACCCGGAAGAGCTTCGTGTCGAAGGCGTCCGCTGGGAAATGGAACATTCCGGCCGCAATGGCCGCATTGCTCAGCAGTTTGTGAAGTGGTATCTGGGCAATTGCAAGGCTTAAGAATCTTAGGCAAGTAAACGTTTAACCAAACTTTTTTCGGAAAAATTCCAAAAAAGCATTGACAAACGGCACAGCATTTTGTAGAATGTGTTCAAGCTTTTCAAACGGGCCACAACGATAAAGGTTCGCAAAAGCATATAGTGAAATCTGATGACGGGAAAGAGTAGTTCGTCCGGACATTCCCAGAGAACCGGCGGCTGGTGCGAGCCGGTAATGAATGGCGATTGAAAATCATCCCCGAAGAGAAGTGCTGAAGCAAGATTAAGCACTGACGATTTTTCCACGTTATAGGAAACGCGTATGTTGGTACGTTGTAGAGAGCCTGGCTGCAGTAATGCGCCGGGAATCAGGGTGGTATCGCGGAATAGTACTCCGTCCCTCAGTGAGGGGCGGAGTTTTTTTGTTGGCCTCTTTCGACGAATCTCTAAATCCCAACGAGAATAAATTATTTTATACTCAAGGAGAGATGTTATTATGGCAAAAGTATTTTATGATCAGGACGTAAATTGGGATGTTATGAAAGGCAAAAAAGTTGCCGTCATCGGTTATGGCAGCCAGGGTCATGCTCATGCATTGAACCTCAAGGACAGCGGCGTCGACGTCGTCGTCGGCTTGTATAAAGGCAGCAAATCGGTTGAAAAAGCCAAAGAAGCCGGCCTCGAAGTCAAGACCGTTGCCGAAGCTGTTAAAGATGCTGACGTCACGATGGTCCTCATTCCGGACGAAAAACAGGCTGACGTATATGCAACGGAAATCGCTCCGAACTTGAAATCCGGCAGTGCTCTCGCTTTTGCACACGGCTTCAACGTTCACTTCAAACAGATCGTCCCGCCGGCTGATGTCGACGTCTTCATGGTCGCTCCGAAAGGCCCGGGCCATCTCGTACGCCGTACATTCGTAGAAGGCGGCGGCGTCCCCGACGTCTTCGCAGTCGAACAGGATGCTTCCGGTAAATGCTTCGACCTCGCTTTGGCTTATGCCCGCGGCATCGGCGGTACCCGTGCCGGCGTCATCCAGACGACCTTCCAGGAAGAAACGGAAACGGACCTCTTCGGTGAACAGGCAGTCCTCTGCGGCGGCATCTGCCAGCTCATCACCAACGGTTTTGAAACCCTTTGCGAAGCTGGTTATCAGCCGGAAATCGCTTATTTTGAAACCTTCCATGAAATGAAGTTGATCGTCGACCTTATGTACGAAGGCGGCATGGCTAAGATGCGCAAATCCATCAGCGACACGGCTGAATACGGCGATTACACGGCTGGCCCGCGTGTCGTAACCCAGGAATCGAAGAAAGCCATGAAAGAAGTCCTCAACGACATCCAGTCCGGTGCTTTCGCCAAAGATTGGCTCCTCGAAAACAAAGCCGGCGGCCGCGCTCACTTCCTGGCTATGCGCCGTCAGCATGCGGAACATCCGCTCGAACAGGTCGGTGAAAAACTCCGTGCCATGATGCCGTGGCTCCACAACAACGACCAGAACGATTAAGACATAGTTTGAAGTTGGATGTTTGGAGTTTGAAGTTGGAAATAACCTTTAACATCAAACTTCAGACATCAAACCCAAGAAGCGGGTTGATTGAAGAATAGCTTCTTTGTAAGTATGAGTCATGTTTTATGATGAGGTGAATGAGATGAAAATGACCGGAGCACAAGCAGTGATCGAATGCTTGAAACGTGAACAGGTACAAGTCGTCTTCGGCTATCCCGGCGGGGCTGTCCTGACGTTATATGATGAATTATATAAAGCCAAATTTCCCCATATCCTGACAGGCCACGAACAGGGAGCTGTCCACGCCGCTGACGGTTATGCCCGCGCTACGGGTCGGCCCGGTGTCTGCTTTGCTACGTCCGGTCCTGGCGTCTGCAACATGGTTACAGGCATTGCCACGGCCAACATGGATTCCATCCCCCTCGTCGTCATCAGCGGCCAGGTAGCGACGCCCCTTATTGGGCGCGATTCCTTCCAGGAAGCTGATATCTCCGGTATTACCACACCGATTACGAAACACAACTATTTAGTGAAGAACGTCAAGGAATTGCCCCGGGTCTTGAAAGAAGCCTTTTACATCGCAACCACAGGCCGGCCCGGGCCGGTCCTTGTCGATATTGCCAAGGATGTATTCGATACACCTTTTGAATTTGAATATCCCGAAGAAGTCCATCTGCGCGGCTACCAGGGCCATCACGTCGGCAATGAAGCCGATGTCGACCGCGCCGTCGAAGCCATTGAAAAGGCAAAGCGCCCGGTCATCCTTACCGGTGGCGGCGTCGTCCTTTCCAACATGTCGGACCGCTTGAAACATATCGTCCAGCAGATGCATGTCCCTGTCGTCACGACCCTCATGGGCAAGGGCTGCGTCCCCGATACGTATGACGCTCACCTGGGCATGGTCGGCATGCATGGCTCGTACGCTGCCAATATGGCCGTTACGAAATGCGACCTCCTGGTCGCCATCGGCGCCCGATTCGATGACCGCGTCACTGGCGACGTCGAAAATTTCGCGCCGAACGCGCAGATCGTCCACTTCGATATCGATAAAGTAGAAATCAATAAAATCGTCCACGCCGACATCAGCGTCAACGGCGACCTCCGCTGGTCCCTGCCGCTCCTCGACGAAAAGCTGGCAGCTCATAAAACGCATCTGGCGGACCGCTATAGCGAATGGCGGACTTTCGTCCTCGATATGAAGGCCGCTCATCCCTTTGCCACGCGGGACCTTCCCGATGCCGTTTCGCCGCAGAAGCTCTTTGAAGAAGTCCAGAAGTGGACCGACGACGACACCATCGTCGTCACCGACGTCGGTCAGCATCAGATGTGGGCGGCTCAGTTCTTCAACTTGAACAAGCCCCGCCGGTTCGTCACTTCCGGCGGCCTGGGTACTATGGGCTATGGCCTGCCGGCAGCCCTGGGTGCTAAATTAGGCTGTCCTAAGTCGAAAGTCGTCTTGTTCACTGGCGACGGCAGTATCATGATGAACTGCCAGGAATTCGCCACCCTTCATAAATATGGCGTTGATGTCAAGACCATCGTCCTCCACAACAACGTCCTGGGCATGGTCAATCAGTGGCAGCGCATGTTCTACAATGGCCACTGTGCCGAATCGCTGATTGGGGATAACCCCGATTTGACGGCTGTATCCGCGTCCATGGGCGTTCCCGGGAAGGCTGTCCACAAGCCGGAAGACCTGGCTAAAGCCGTTGAAAATCTGTTCAAGACGGAAGGGCCGGCACTGCTCGACGTCTTCATCCCGGCTGATGAAAATGTCTATCCCATGGTTCCTGGCGGCAAACGCCTGGACCAGATGGTATTGGGAGGTGAAGGGAAATGATGAGACAACATCTTGCTATTCTCTGCGACAATAAACCGGGCGTCCTGACGCACGTCGCCGGCCTGATCAGCCGCAGAGCCATTAATATTGAATGTATCAACGCCGGCTATACGGAAGAAGCTGACGTAACGCGTATCAACATCGTCGTTTCCGTCGAAAACCGCTGGGAACTCGACCAGGCCGTCAACCAGCTGGCCAAGCTCATCGACGTCATCAAAGTCGTCAACCTCGACGATGCGCCGTTCATCAGTTATGAACTGGCTATGATCAAAGTCCAGAGCCCGACGCCGCAGACCCGCGAAGAACTGACCAATATCGCCCAGCTCTTCAACGCCAAGATCGTCGACGTCCAGCGCCGTTCCCTGGTCCTGCGCCTGACAGGCCGGGAAGACCATATCGAGGCTCTCTTAGAAATGCTGAAAGATTATGATATTATTGAAATCGCCCGGACCGGGCAGATTTCCCTGTCCCGCGGCGAAATGGCCGTCAAGGATATGTAGAGAAAGGATGAATACCATGCGCAGTGATGTTGTTAAAAAGGGCGTTACCCGAACCGCCCATCGTACGTTGTTCCATGCTATGGGCTATAGCGATGAAGATTTACAGAAACCGTTGATCGGTATCTGTAATGCCTTCAATGAAATCATTCCCGGCCATATCCATTTGCGCGAAATTGCCGAAGCTGCCAAGCTCGGCGTTGCCGCTGCCGGCGGTACGCCGATTGAATTCCCGTCCATCGGCGTCTGCGACGGTATCGCCATGGGTCATCGCGGCATGAGCTTTTCCTTGTCCAGCCGTGAACTGATCTGTGACTCCATTGAAGCCGTAGCGACAGCTCATGCCTTTGATGGCCTGGTACTCATCCCGAACTGCGATAAAATCGTCCCGGCTATGCTCATGGCTGCCGGCCGCCTCAACATCCCGACAGTCGTCGTCAGCGGCGGTCCTATGCTCGCCGGCCGTCATAACGGCAAGAACATCAGCGTCAGCACCATGTTTGAAGCCGCTGGCAAAGTCGAATCGGGCCAGATGACACCGGAAGAAATGCACCAGATGGAATTCCAGGCCTGCCCGGGCTGCGGTTCCTGTTCCGGCTTGTTCACAGCCAACACCATGAACTGCATGACCGAAGTCCTCGGCATGGGCCTTCCCGGCAACGGCACCATTCCCGCTGCCTATACGGGCCTGCGCCGCATGTTGGCTAAGAAAGCCGGCCAGGTCGTCATGGATTTGGTCCGCAAAGACATCAAGCCGCGCGACATCATGACCCTGGAAGCCTTTGAAAACGCCATTGCCGTCGACATGGCTATCGGTGGTTCGACCAACACGGCCCTCCATTTACCGGCCATCGCCCACGAAGCCGGCGTCGACCTCTCGCTCGATGAATTCGACGAAATCAGCCGTAAAGCGGCCTATATCTGCAAGATGAGCCCTGGCGGCACGTATCATATGCAGGACCTCGATGAAGCCGGCGGCATCTGCGCTGTCATGAAAGAAGTCTCCAAGTTGGGCCTCATCCACACCGACGCCAAGACCATTACCGGCACGGTCGGCGACCGCATCAAAGATGTGAAGATCCTCAACCACGACGTCATCCATTCCGTAGAAAACGCCTATATGCATAAAGGCGGCATTGCCGTCCTCAAAGGCAACCTGGCGCCTCTCGGCTCGGTCATCAAGGAAAGTGCCGTCGAACCGGACCTCCTGGTCTATAAAGGTGCGGCCAAATGCTATGACTCGGAAGAAGCTGCCATTGCCGCTATCATCGGCGGTGAAATCAAAGAAGGCCACGTCGTCGTCATCCGCTACGAAGGCCCGAAAGGCGGTCCGGGCATGCGTGAAATGCTCAACCCGACAGCTGTCATCACCGGCATGGGCCTGAAAGTCGCCCTCCTGACCGACGGCCGCTTCAGCGGTGCCAGCCGCGGCGCCTGCATCGGCCACATCTCGCCGGAAGCCATGGAAGGCGGCCCCCTGGCCCTGGTCCACGACGGAGACACTATTTCCATCGACATTCCCAACCGTAAATTGGAACTGGAAGTCAGCGATGAAGAATTGGCAAAACGCAAAGCTGAATGGAAGCAGCCGGAACCGAAGGTCAAGACCGGTTACTTGTCCCGCTATGCGAAACTTGTCACGTCTGCCAATACCGGCGCTGTCATGAAATAATCAGTCTTTCAATGAGCCTCTTGCCCTGGCCGGGCCTCTTCGGAATGGCGGAGAATCCCCATCGGGGCAGGAGGTTCCTTTTTTTTGGATTTATAAACATATTGTTTTAAAAAAGAGGTATTCATCATGAAAAAAGTCTGTGCCCTTATCGGTAAATATTTCGGCGTCATCGCCGTCATCTTCCTCATCATCGGCATGACCCTGCCGACGAGCTTTTCTTGGGTCCTCGGCAAGGTGGGCGGTATTTCCGTTCTCTCCGTCCTCCTCGGCGTCATCATGTTCGGCATGGGCATGACTATGAGCGTCCACGATTTCGCCCTGGTCCTCAAGCGGCCGAAAGATGTCTTTTTTGGCGCCTGTGCCCAGTATTTCGTCATGCCTTTCCTGGCCTACGTCCTTTCGACGCTGTTCCATCTCGACCCGGCCCTGACGGTTGGCGTCGTCCTCGTCGGGACCTGCCCGGGTGGTACGTCGTCTAATGTCATCACCTTTATGAGCAAAGGCGACGTACCCTTGTCGGTCACGATGACCAGTGTATCGACGTTAATTTCGCCGATCATGACGCCGCTTTTGACGTATCTCATCATCGGTCAGCGCATCTCCTTTGACCCGGTCGGCATGTTCTTATCGATCCTGCAGATCGTCATCGTCCCCATCGCTCTGGGCCTCATCGTCAAGAGCTTCCTGCCGAAGCTGGCTGATACGGCTACGGATTACCTGCCGGCTGTTTCGGCCCTGGCTATTTCCTTCCTCATCGCCGGCATCATCGGAGCCAGCCGCGATGCTATCCTCAACAGTTCGGGCATCATCCTGCTGGTCGTCATCCTGCACAACTGCCTGGGCTATGCCCTGGGATTCTTTATCGGCCATCTCTGCGGCATGAGCTGGAAGAAAATGGTTGCCTTGTCCATCGAAGTCGGCATGCAGAATTCCGGCTTGGCAACGGGCCTGGCCAAAGCACACTTTGCATCCCTGCCTATGGCCGGCGTACCCGGTGCCGTCTTCAGTGCATGGCACAACATCTCCGGTGCCGTCTTGGCCTATCTCTACGTCAACTACCTGAACAAACGCTTCGACTCCAACTACGAAGCCGACCAGAAAACCGCTGCCAGCGTATCGCCCACAGCAGCCCATTAAATTCGATTCCATCCACTAACTGCTAAAAGAGACTATCGCACGAAGGCTTCTGCCATCATGTGCGCTCCCATTCTCTTTATAGTTTATAGTATGGAGTTTGTAGTTTACATAGAAAGCCTTTAAATTCAAAGCCATCCACTAACTGCTAACGGCTAGCTGCTAACTGCTAAAAAAAGGCGCTGTCTTCGTGCGACAGCGCCTTTTTTCTGCTATAATGGATACAAATTCACTTGTCAGGGGGAAAGTACATGTTCGCTGTCATCGTCAATGCCGTGACGTCGTCGTTAGGGGCATTGCTGGGATTTCTTTTGAAGCGCGGCATACCGGAGCGCTTTACCAAGGCCATTTTTGGTGTCATTTCGCTGTGCGTCGCCATCATGGGCATACAAGGAGCCGTCCAGAGCCAGAATCTGCTCCTCGTATTGGCCAGCATGATCATCGGTACCCTCGTCGGGACGGCTATCGGCATCGAAGATGGCATGAACCGCTTCGGCGAATTTCTCAAGAAACGCATGGGCCACGGCGATGATTCGCGGTTCGTCCGGGGCTTCGTCACCTTATCCATCATGCAGGTCATCGGCGCCATGGCCATCCTCGGCCCTATCCAGGCGGCCTTGGGGAGTCATGACCTTCTCTATTTCAAGAGCGCCCTGGACTTTACGTCTTCTTTCATTTTTGGGACCCTTTACGGCTTGGGCGTCGTTCCCGTCGGCATCGTCCTCTTCATCTATCAGGGCTTTTTCTATCTGTTGGCGACCTTCATCATGCCCCTCATGACACCCGATGTCATCCGGGAATTGAATGCCGTCGGCAGTGTCATGATCCTGGGTATTGCCCTCAACATGTTCCAGTTGACGAAGCTGAAAGTAGCCGACTTCCTGCCAGCCCTGTTCATACCTATTATTTATTATCATTTAATCGTCTGATGATGGTATTACGACAATGTGCCACTTGTCATATATTCCAATCATTTACAGGATTCACGGCGGGACGCCTTAGACAGGCGTCCCCTACGGCATCGCATACAGGCGATGAAAAATAACGCGGCTATCTGCCGCCTGCGTAGGGGCCGTCCCGGCCAGGGCGGCCCGTGGTGATGTTCGACCACAGCCTATTCGTGTATCATGGCAGGCTCTTTACTATTTAGGAGGCGTTTTTATGCATTTGCAGGAGATCATTGATCAATTAAAAACGGACGAACGGAACGCGTCGTATACGGCCCGCGGCATCGGTCCTATTTTTCAAATCCACGAGGAAGCGAGAATATTGATCATCGGTCAGGCTCCGGGCAAGAAGGTCGAAGAATCGGGGATTCCCTTCCATGACAAGTCCGGTGAAAAGCTGATGGCCTGGATGGGCATTGACAGCCAGACTTTCTATTCGCCGGCCATTTCCATTATGCCTATGGATTTCTACTATCCGGGCAAAGCCAAAACGGGCGACAAACCGCCGAGACGGTTCATCGCCCAGGAATATCATCGTGAAATTCTGCAACTCATGCCGGACCTGGCACTGACCATCCTCGTCGGCAAGTACGCCATCGACTATTATTTGAAAGGCCGGACGGAACGCAACCTGACGGAGACCGTGCGGAATTATCAGGCTTACTTGCCGGATTATTTCCCCATCGTCCATCCCAGTCCGCTCAACTTCCGCTGGCAGGCCAGGAATCCCTGGTTCGAAGCCGACGTCGTGCCGGAATTGAAGAAAAAGGTTCATGAAATATTATAGAATTTTAAGATTAAACATTTAACTTAAATAATAAAACGTATAACCGGCTTAAAATATTATTGACACATCGGGGGGGGCGACACGGTATAATAAGCTTCAACAAATACAGAACAGTGTTGAATGGAAATAGTAATGTTTGGGAAACCATGACAGAGACCTGCTGGTGGCTGAGAGGCAGGATGGAATCCCGGCGTGAAGTCGTCCAGGAGCTGCTGCCCGAACGCATTTCGCTAGTAGACGCAGCCGGCAGGCAACCGTTACCTTGCCAGGCATTACATGGGCTGTCCCGGAGATGCTGGAAAAGTGGTCATTACGACAATGAGAGTGGTACCGCAGAGTGAATACTTTGTCTCTTTTTAGAGGCAAAGTTTTTTTTTGCTCCATCAAAACCGTTTGCGTATTTGTATTTGTCAGGTCTTATTTTAGAAAGGATGTGCGTGACTATGATGGATTTCATTGGAAAGTTGAGCGGTTTTGTTGGGAAGAATTTGACGTATATCGTCTTTCTCGTCGTCATCTGGGCTTATTTCATGCCCAATGCCTTTCTCTGGGCGGTTCCTCATACGGTCCTCTTGTTAGGCGTCATCATGTTCGGTATGGGTATGACGCTCCATGCCCGGGATTTCAAATTGATCGTCCAGCGGCCGAAGGAAGTCCTCATCGGCTGTACGGCTCACTATACGATTATGCCCCTCTTGGCCTATGCCCTGGTCCTGGCCTTTGAAATGCCGCCGGAAATCGCCGTCGGCATGATCCTCCTCGGCTCCTGTCCCAGCGGGACGGCGTCAAATGTCATGGGTTTCCTGGCCAAGGCCGATGTACCCCTGTCCGTTTCCATTACGACGTGTTCGACCTTGCTGGCGCCGATTATGATGCCTTTCATCGTCTGGGGCCTGGCCGGCCAATGGGTCGAAGTTTCCTTTATGGCTATGGCCATGACGGTCATGAAAGTCATCCTGGTTCCCTTGGTCCTCGGCTTGTTGACGCATCGCCTGATGGGAGAAAAACATATTGCCTCCCTGTCGAAGGTCCTGGTCCTCGTTTCGGCTTTCGGCGTCCTGGTTATCGTTGGCGGCGTCATTGCCATCAATGGCGCTAAAATCCTGGACATGGGTATCTTCATCATCCTCATGGTCCTCCTGCACAATCTCGGCGGCTTCCTCATCGGCTATTTCGTTACAGGCAAGCTGGGCTTGGGCAAGAAACAGCAGCACTCGGTCACGTTGGAAGTCGGCATGCAGAACGACGCCCTGGCCATTTCGCTGGTATCGGTCTTCTTTGCCCCGGCCGTCGCCATTCCGGCAGCCGTCGGAGCGGCTATCCATCAGGTAACGGGTTCTATCCTGGCCGGCATCTTTGCCCGCCACATGGATGCTCATGAAACCAAAGAAAAAGCGAAGGCTCAGGCCGAAACGCTCATGGAAGCCGTACCGGGCAGTCATTGAGGTCATCGAGTAAAACTTGCAAGCCCCCATTTGTTTTGATACTATAAGTATAGACAAATGGGGGCTTTTTCATGAGATTTGTTATATATTTACGAAAACATGTACATAAAATATTTCATGGGCCATTTGGTGATATCCAGGCTATTTTGGCGGATCCGGAATTCAGGAAACGGAAAATACGGGATAATCTCTATGCCTGCAGTTTCATTTCCTGCCTCCTGTGCATCATCGCCCTGACCGGGGTCATCGGTACGTATGCGCCCAATGCAGCCGGAGCCGTCTTGCCGGCTATCAATGCAACGGCAGTCTATGGAATCATTTTTAGCGTCAATGTCCTCTTTTTTGCCGGTTTCTACCGATGTCTGCACGGAGCGGTCCGTAATGAAAAGATATTAGAAAATCTGGTCTATATCTTTTTGTTCATCAATTCATCCCTGGCGTGCCTGACTTTTTTCAGCACCCAGGACGGGAGCAGTTTCTTCTTTGAATACCTGCTCATGCTCATCCTGGTCTATTTGCTGCCCATTTACGATAACCTCAAGGTTTTGTTTCCCATCGTCGCCGTCAATCTGGTCACGACCTTTGCCGTCATCGCCATGACAGGTCATCAGATTGCCTGGCAGGACCAATACGATATCGTCCTCTTTTATCTGGTTTGTCTGGTCATCATCTTTTCGCGGCGCCATCTGGCCCTGGCTTTTGCCCAGATACGCATGCACCTCCGGTCCAGTAATGAAGAGTTTTACCAGCGGAGCCGGACCGATGAGCTGACCGGGCTGCTGAACCGCGAAGCCCTGCGGGAAGATTTTGAACAGTATTTAGGACAGACGATTTGTGTCATGATTTGCGACATCGACCGGTTTAAATTTTTCAATGATACCTATGGCCACGTACTCGGCGATGATATCCTGTCCGGCATCAGTCGGCTTTTGCGCCATATCTTCCTGGATGATTGTGTCTACCGCTATGGAGGCGATGAATTCCTGATTTTGTCATTTCGGAATCAACCTTCGTTCCAGGACGATGTAGAGCGGTTCCAGCGGCACTTGAAGGACTTGCCCTTTGACGATTTGACCCGCCAGCCGACGATGAGCGGCGGCTATACGTGGGGCCTCTGCCGGGGTGCCGTCGACCTGCGGAAGATGTTCGCCTTAGCCGACCGTTTCCTCTATCAAGCCAAAGAAGCCGGACGCAACCGCGTCCACTGCGAACCCTTCGATGACCAAAAAGCAGAAACCAGCCTGCATGAAATAGGAAACCTTATAGATAAAAGTTCATAAAAAAGTAGCGTTCTAACGTAGGGGCTCGCACGTGGCGAGCCCGCCACAAGAATGTGTGTCGTTTGCATGAATGAAAGTTTGTGGGGGTCGCCCCTACAACACAAAAAAGGGGCTGTCGCACATGCGACAGCCCCTTTTTTATGAGCCACGAGCCACTAAATTCAAATGGCCTGCGGGAAGGTGTTGGTCAGTATCTTAGCCCCGCCTTCGGTGGTTTTTGTCTGCAAGGACGTTCCACCCGTTGCGACGTCTTCGATATCCGTCGGGATGCGCTTATAGGGCAGCTTTTTCATAATGCGGTCCATAGATTCCGTCAGGATTTCGTTGGGGTCGTTCAGGATAGATGCCGATTCGATTTCACGGCCTTTGTCGCTGTAGCTCTTGAAGGTATCGGTCCGCTTATCGTAGGCGTATACCGTCAGGTGATAGAGAGATTCCGTGATGATTTCGTCATCATCATAGCGCCAGAGCCCGGCCATGTGCTGCCGCCAGTACCAGGTCTGGACGACGGGGACCAGGACGACGTCGGCTTTATACTGGGCCGAAAGGGCGCGCATCGTGTCGATGTTGACGTCAGACGGCGACAGAGCTGTATCCGTTTCGATGCGGTCCCAGTAGGGGATGCGGAACGGCTGTTTCAGCCGGCTTTTCATGAAACGGGCGGCGTAGCTGTCCTGTGTCGTATCGGCAATGACGACAGTGCGCATGTTATCGAAGCGCGGGCCGTCGGCAAAGACCGTTGTAATCGACAGGATGCAGAAGAAGAGCAAAAGACAGAGTTTTTTCACGAGGCAACACCTCCAGCAAAAAATCAGAAATTGCCGTTATCGTTTAAGAGCGGCAGCGTGTCGTCGACTTGCGGGATGTAGCGCTCCAAAGTGGCCAGCATTTTTTCCTTATCCATCGGCAGGGTGCCGCCGACAGGCAGGAGATTGGAAACGTGGTTGCTGCGGAAGATGCAGGGCTTGGTCATTTCCGTATGGCGCAGGATCATATCCAGTTCCTGGAGGAAGCCCCGCGCTGTCAGGGGGGTAAACGTTCCATTGACGACATCCTGGTAGAGCGGTACTTCGCGGGGAATAATGAGCGACAAGGCGCTGAGCATGGTCGGGTTGATGGCCGATATGACCTGGGCCGTATGCAGGGCATGTTCCTTGGTCCGTTCCTGACCGCCCAGGCCGAGGAGAATCATCGTCGACAGCTTCATGCCTGCTGCCAGGGCTTTTTTCCCGGCTTCGATGGTCAGGGCTGCTGTCGTCCCTTTATCGACGAGTTTCAAGACTTCGTCGTCTCCGCTTTCAATGCCCATGTAGACGATGGCCAGGCCCGCTTCGCGGAGGCGCTTCAATTCTTTCGGCGTCTTGCGGACCAGGTCAGCCGGAGTCGCATAGGCACCGATACGGTTCAGATTGGGGAATTTTTCGTAGCATTTCTGCATGATGGCTACGAGTTTGTCCGTCGGCAGGACCAGGGCATCGCCATCAGCCAGGAAAATCCGGCGGATGAAGGGCATGGCATAGGCGCCGCGCTCGATGATCCCTTCTATTTCTTCCATGGGACGGATGCGGAATTTAGACGCTTTGTACATATCGCAGAAACGGCAGGTATTGTGGGAACAGCCGATAGTAACGCGCAGGATGAAGCTGCGGGCTTCACTGGGCGGGCGGAAGACGAGGCCGCCGGCATCATCAATAATCATAGTAACACACCTTTCTCAAAAGATGAAAAAAACATTATTTATTCATCTCTTATTATACACGAAAAGTACGTATTACGAAATAGCTGGTTTCTTCTGCAAGATGATGATGAAGACCGTAGCGATGATGCAGGCATAGCCGATGAGTTCAACCGTATGGAACGTCGTACCCAAGGCGATGGCCGAAGTCACTGAAGCGACGACCGGTTCCAGCGTGCCCAGGAGAGTCGCCTTCATCGGCCCGATTTCACTGATACCCGTGACAAAAGCCGTAAAAGACAGGGCCGTGCCGATGATGACGATAAAGGCAACAGCCAGCCAGCCCGTCAGGTCCAATGCGGGCCAGACCGTCCAGACCTGCAGGGTCAGACTGAGAAAAACGCCGCCGATGATCATGCCCAGGCCGTTGGCAACGGCCGCTCCCCAATTAGCTGCCAGCCCCTGGGACAGGACAGGATAGGTGACACAGGCGATGGCGCCGATGAGGCCCCAGGTCAGGCCTAACGGAGAAATGACCATCGTCGACGGGTTGCCGTTGGTCGCAGCCAGGTAGACGCCGCCAAAGGCCAGGAAGACCGACAGGATTTCCCGCCCTGTCGGCCGTTTATGGAAGCGGACGGCTAAATAGAGCGACATGAGGACGACACTCAGGGTCTGCAGGACCGTCGCCGTGCCGGCGTTCGAGTTCTTTATGGCCGATAAATACGAGAACTGGCTCAAGATGAGGCCGAATAGGGCAAACAGGACCAAGTGGCGCAGACTGACCGGGTCGTGCAGCATCTGGCGTATCTCGGCCCGCTTCGTCGGCAGTACCATGAGCGTCAGGAACAACCCGGCCAGGCACATGCGTATCGACGCCAGCCAGGACGGCTCGACAGGATAATGAGAGAGCAGGAACTGACTGACAACGCCATTGAACCCCCACGTCGTCGCACCGATGACACAAGCCACGATACCATGCTGCGTTTTTGTCATACTAAGACCTCCTCTGCCTGGGGCAATCATATTATCCTAAGTATACACGAGGTGAGGAAGGGGTGCAAGGGAATACCGCTTTCAAGCGGTATTCCCTGTAGGGGCGCCACGTAGGGCACCCGCCGTCGAAAAAGGGGCTTGTCATCACGCGAGGTCCTTTTCACTTTATAGTTTGTAGTATGTAGTTTATAGTTTGTAGAAGATGACTTTAAATTTAAAACCCTCCGCTAACCCCTAGCCACTAGCTACTAACCACTAAAAAGGGGCTGTCGCATCGCGACAGCCCCTTTTTTTATTTCTTTCCGTTCTTTCCGTGTTTCTTTTCAAAAGCAATCATGTGTGCTTCTTGGTCGGTATGGCCTTCGGCTTCTGCCTGGGCGATGAGGGCGACCATTTCTTCATAGGCTTCAGGGATGACTTTGGTCAGGTGAGTGACGGTGTCGTCCCAGTTTTCCAAGAGGATGTGGCCCAGATTGCTGTCCGTGTAGTGGACGTGTTTTTCCAGCATGGCTTTGACAGCCGCTTTTTCGTCGTCGTCGGTGAGCGGTTCCAGTTTGACCAGGTCGGTGTTGCATTTATTCGGGTCCAGGTCGTAGACGTAGGCGATGCCGCCGGACATGCCGGCTGCAAAGTTGCGCCCTGTCTGGCCGAGGATGAGGACCCGGCCGCCGGTCATGTATTCGCAGCCGTGGTTGCCGACGCCTTCGACGACGGCACTGATGCCGCTGTTGCGGACGCAGAAGCGTTCACCGGCTGTGCCGCTGATGTAGGCTTCGCCGCTGGTGGCACCGTAGAAGGCGACATTGCCGATGATGATGTTATCTTCGGCAGGGAATACCGATTCCCGCGGCGGCGATACGATGATCTTGCCGCCCGACAGGCCTTTGCCCAGGTAGTCGTTGGCATCGCCTTCCAGGGTCAGCGTCAGGCCACAAGGGATGAAGGCGCCGAAGCTCTGGCCGGCAGAGCCGACGAAGGACAAGATGATCGTGTCTTCGGCCAGGCCTTTTTCGCCGTAGCGCTTGGTGATTTCACTGCCCAGGATGGTCCCGGTGACGCGGTCAGTATTCTTGATGCGCAGGCGGGCCCGGATGTGTTTCTGTTCTTCCAGGGCCGGCCGGCACATGCGGACCAGTTTGGACATATCCAGGGTCGTATTGATCTTGTGGTTCTGGGGCGTCGTGAAATGCTGGCCGACCGACGCATCCGTGTACGGACGGTACAGGAGGTTCTTCAAGTTGACCGTCTTGGCTTTCCAGTTGCCGAAGTGATCGCGCTGTTTCAGGCAGTCATAGCGGCCGACCATTTCGTCGATGGTATGGAAGCCCAGGCGGGCCATGATTTCCCGCAGGTCCTGTGCGACGAAGCGCATGAAGTTGATGATATATTCCGGTTTGCCCTTGAAGCGTTTGCGCAGTTTTTCGTCCTGCGTGCAGACACCGTACGGGCAGGTGTTGAGGTGGCAGACGCGCAGCATATGGCAGCCGATGGCCAGGAGCGGTGCCGTACCGAAGCCGAAGACTTCAGCGCCGAAGAGGGCGGCAATGGCAACGTCGCGGCCTGTGAGCAGTTTGCCGTCGACTTCCAGGGTGACGCGGTCGCGCAGGCGGTTGAGGAGCAGCGTCTGCTGGACTTCGGACAGGCCGATTTCCCAGGGCAGGCCGGCATGGCGCAGGCTCGTCCGCGGCGAAGCGCCGGTCCCGCCGTCGTAACCGCTGACAACGATATCGTCGGCCTTGGCTTTGACGACACCGGCGGCAATCGTGCCGATGCCGGCTCCGGACGTCAGTTTGACGCCAATCGTAGCCTTGCGGTTGGCATTCTTGAGGTCAAAGATGAGTTCGGCCAGGTCTTCGATGGAGTAAATATCGTGATGCGGCGGAGGCGAGATGAGGGCGACGCCTGTCGTAGCATGACGGGTCTTGGCGATATCCGGATAGACTTTATTGCCCGGCAGATGGCCGCCTTCGCCCGGTTTAGCCCCTTGGGAGCACTTGATCTGCAATTCATCGGCGTGGATGAGATAGTCGCTGGTGACGCCGAAACGGGCCGAAGCGACCTGTTTGATGCGGTCGTTCGTTTCCGTATCGAAACGGGCCGAGTCTTCGCCGCCTTCGCCTGTATTGCTCATGCCGCCCAGGCGGTTCATGGCCGTAGCGACACATTCATGGGCTTCCTTGCTGAGGGCGCCGTAACTCATGGCACCCGTGCGGAAGCGCTTGACGATGGAATCGACAGGTTCGACTTCTTCGATAGGGATGCTGCTGCCGGCAGGATATTCAAAATCCAGGAGGTCGCGCAGGCGGAAAATAGTCTGACGGTTGACATGGTCGGCGTATTTTTTATACGTTGCGTAGTCGCCGGTCTGGACGGCTTTCTGCAGGAGCTGGACCGTTTCCGGGTCGATGATGTGCGGCTGGCCGCCCTTGTGGTACTGGTAGAAGTCGCCCCGTTCCAGTTTATCTCCCGTGCTGTACGCTTCTTGGTGGCGCAGGGCGTTTTCCTTGGCGATTTCAGCGATGCCCAGGCCTTCGATGCGGGACGGCGTGTTGCAGAAATATTTGTCGATCAGGTCCTGTTTGATGCCGACGGCTTCAAAAATCTGTGCGCCGTGGTAGCTGTGGACTGTCGAAATGCCCATCTTGGACATGACGGCCAGGATGCCTTTGACGGCGGCGTCGATGTAGTTCTGTTTGGCCGTTTCGTAATCGATTTTCTGGAGCTTCTTGTTGGCAATGAGTTCCTTGATGGATTCCAGGGCGATGTACGGGTTGATAGCCGTAATGCCGTAGCCGATGAGGGTACAGAAATGATGAACTTCGCGCGGTTCGCCCGATTCCAGGATGAGGCCGACGTCGGAGCGGACGGCCTTGTCGATGAGATAATGGTGCAGGGCTGCCGAGGCCAGGAGGGCCGGAATGGCGGCCATGCGCGAGTTGACGCCGCGATCGGACAGGACGAGGATGTTGGCGCCGTTCTTGATGGCCTTCAAGGCATCGATGCAGAGCGATTCGATGGCCGTTTCCATGCCTTCAGCGCCGCTGTTGACGGGATAGAGCATGGACAGCGTAGCCGCCCGCAGTTTCGGCGTCATGAGGGACTTGATGACCGACATCTGTTCATTGGTCAGAATCGGGCCTTTGAGGTACAAGGCTGCCGTCGACGCTTCGTTCGGTTCCATGATGTTGGCGACGTTGCCGGCCATGACAGCTGACGACATGACCGTCTTTTCGCGGACACCGTCGATAGCCGGGTTGGTGACTTGGGCGAAATTTTCCTTGAAGTAATCGTAGAGGAGCTGAGGTTTGTCGTTGAGGACGGCCAGGGGGACGTCGACGCCCATGGAGTCGATGGCGTGCTGGGCATCGCGGGCCATGGGCAGGATGACCTTGTCCATATCTTCCTGGGTATAGCCGAAGACTTTTTCCTGTTCCTTCAGGTCATAAGGGATGATGGCATCGCTGTTGGCGATGTTCTGACCCGTCATGAGGTCGTCGAGGTTGACGATGTGTTCTTTATACCATTCGTCGTAAGGGTGTTCCGTCGCGATTTCGTGCTTGATTTCGTCGTCGTCGATGATGCGCTGTTTCTGCGTATCGACGAGGAGCATCTTGCCCGGTTCCAGGCGGCCCTTGTAGAGGACGTCTTCCGGCGGGATGTTGACGACGCCGACTTCAGAGCTTACGATGACCCGGTCGTCGCGGGTGACATAGTAACGGGCCGGACGCAGGCCGTTGCGGTCGAGCATGCCGCCGATGACCGTGCCGTCGCAGAAGCCGATGGCAGCCGGGCCGTCCCACGGTTCGAGCATGAAGTTATGATAGCGGTAGAAATCGCGCTTTTCGTCGCTCATGAGCGGATCCCGTTCCCACGGTTCCGGAATCATCATCATCATGGCATGGGGCAGGGAATGGCCTGTCATGTACAGGTATTCCAGGCAGTTGTCGAACATGGACGAGTCGCTGCCCGTATCGTCGACGACGGGGAAGACTTTTTCCATGTCCGGGAAGAAGTCCGATTTCGATTTGCCTTCACGGGCGTTGAGCCAGTTGATGTTGCCCTGGATGGTGTTGATTTCCCCGTTGTGGACGATGTAACGGTTCGGATGGGCCCGGGCCCAGCTGGGGAAGGTATTGGTACTGAAACGGGAATGGATGAGGGCCATGGACGTGACGAAATCCAGGTCCGACAGGTCGAGGAAGAAGTGGCGCAGCTGCATGGACGTCAGCATGCCTTTATAGACGATGGTCTTCGACGACAGGCTGGCGATGTAGAAGTCCGTGCCGTTCTTCTGGCTTTCCGGGACGATGGCTTTTTCTGCCAGCTTGCGGATGATGTATAATTTCCGTTCAAAGTCCATCTGGGTCTTCATGGTCGGGTCCTTGCGGATGAAGACCTGCAGGAAATGAGGACACGTCTGTTTGGCAATGTTGCCGATCAGGCTTTCATCGACAGGGACATCACGCCAGCCGAGGATGGACAGGCCTTCGGAGCGGACGATGTCTTCAAAGGCTTCCATCTGTTTATGACGGAATGTTTCATAGCGATGGGCAAAAATCATGCCGACGCCGTATTCGCCTTCGTCGGGAAGGGAAAAGCCCAGGACTTCACATTCGCGCTTGAAGAACTGGTGTGGAATCTGGACCAGGATGCCGGCGCCGTCGCCACTGTTGGCGTCAGCCCCTTCGGCACCGCGGTGACGGAGGTTTTCCAGGATTGTCAGGGCATCGTCGATGATGCCGTATGATTTTTTCCCCTTTATATTGGCAACGATACCGATGCCGCAGGCATCGTGTTCATAAGACGGATCGTACAGGCCTTGCGGGCGCGGCAGATCGCGCATTTCTTTATTCATACGTAATCCCCCTTTGGGTATACAAAAACGAGCCGTCACTGTATGAGAGAGAAGGCTCGTATATACTGTGGTGTACCTATGATTATAAACAATTTGTGAAGTCGATGCAATGATTTTTCTGAATGTTTTTGCTGAAACGCCGACAATTTTAATGTAAAAATCGAATTTTACCGATTTTTTAAAGGAATTATCGAGAAAAACGTGTGAACTGTTCCCGAAAAAGACCGGCTCCGCCGTTGGCCGGGTGGCGCATGGCGATGGCCGGGAAGCCGGCATTCTGCAAGGTTTCTGCTGACTTCCTGCCGATGGCGGCCAGGCGTATATCCGGCCGGCAGTGGCTCAGCAGGGCTTTGGCGTACACGAGGCCGTCGGCCAGCTCACTGTCCGTCGGCGTGCGGTTGGAGAAGGGCGAGGTCTTGTGGGGATGGAAGGGGAAGATATTCCATAATAAGACGTCGCGCGGGTCCAGGCCGTTGTCGACGATGGCTCCCCAGACGTAGGTATCTGTCGGCTCGTTCATGCCTTTTTCCCGCTGAGGACGGCTGGTCATGAAGGCGCTGTCGGGTCGGCTCGTGCGCTGGCCGCGGTGGCCCAGGATGACGTCAGCATGTATCTGTTTGTGTTCGTCCAGGAGCATGCGTTCGCAGGTAATGGGGATGCCTGTGAAGCGGCATCCCTGGTATCCGGCGGCTTCGGCGATGAGGACGATGCGGGCCCGGGTCAGGCGGGGCGCCAAATATTCCCGCAGCTGCTGGCAGCGGATGGCTGGCGCGTCCGGACTGATGTCGCAGGATATGTCATATTCGGACCAGGGATTGAATACGCCGGGATGATGGTAGGCACAGAGTTTGTCGATGAGTTCTTCCATGGAAAATCCTCCTATCCTAAGGGCTGGGCTTGAAGATATAATACGGGCCGATCCGGCCTACTTTCCGGGTCAGGCTGAAAAATTCCGAGGCTTTATAATCTTTATATTTCCCTTCCGGGACGACGAGGGTCAGGTTCTGGTGCTGATTCAGGCTGGATAACACCTGGTCTTCGGAAGCTGTCGGGTAGACGTGTTTCTTAGCCCATACGGCATCGCGCTGGAGCCGGTCATTTTCGTCGTAGTCGGCCGGTGCCGTCCAGTATGCCGTCTGTCCCGTATAATAAGGATAGGACGTGCGGTACTCTTCAAAGAAATAGACCGGGGCCGCATCGTTCAGGACGGTCAGGGATTGGGCGGACCGGTATTGATAAAAGGGGACCAGGACCTGGAAGGTCACGATCAGGTAGGTGATGACTGTCGTCATAATCAGGAAAAAGGGCAGGGCCAGATAGGCTTTCTGCCACCACGCCAGCCAGGTCAGGATAGCCATGATGGCCAGGAATACCGTTAGCAGCAACAGGCCTTGGACGGGGAAAGGCGCTTTATCCGTAAAGGCCACCAATACGGCGAAGAGCAGACTGTAGACGGAGGCCGGGATGAGGGCTGCCAGCCAGGCATAGCGGGCGTCCTCGTCGAGCCAGGCCTGCATCGTACGGGCGCCCAGGTATAAGAGAGGCCAGTTGGCGATATAGGCATAGGTCGGGTATTTCGTTGCCATGAGGCTGTAGAACAGGATTGTCCCGAGGGCCCAGATGGCCATGAAGACATACTCATCGTGATGACTGCGCCGCCGCCACAGGCCGTAGAGGCAGGGGCCGGTCCAGGGCAGGAGACTGACCGGGACGAGGACGAGGTAGTAATACCAGACGTCGTATTCGGGATGTTCCGATACGGTCGCCCGGACGACATTGTTGAAGCCCAGCAGGCCATCGATGAAATCCATGCCATGGCGGCTGTACATGGGGCCGTACCAGCTCAGGCAGAGGAGCAGGAAGAGCACGATGCCTGCCGGCGGGAACAGCCTTTTAAGGTAATCGGGCCGGCGCTGGATGGCGGTAAAGAGAAGCAGGAACAGGCCGGGCAGGACCAGGCCGACCGGGCCCTTGGTTAGGACGGCACCGGCAGCCATGACGTAAGCCCCTGTCATATAGCCTTTCTTCCCTTCTGTCAGGCCGATATAGGCGAAAAACAAGGTAGCGCCACTGAAGAAATACAAGGGCTGGTCAGTGATGACGGAGCGGCTGACGAACCAGAAAATCAGGGATGTCACGGTCATGGCGGCGAAGAGGATGGCTGCCGTGCGGCGGCCTGTCTGGCGCAGGGCGAACCAGGCAGCCAGGGTGCAGGAAGCGGTGCCGAAGAGGACAGCTGGCAGGCGGGCTGCCAGATCCGTCGTCCCCAGGAGGCTGTAAGACAGGCTCAGGAGCCAGTACAGGAAAATGGGCTTATCATACCAGTACGTGCCGTAAATCTGCGGGGACAGCCAGTCGCCGCTGCGGACCATTTCCAGTGCAGTCAGGGCGTAATTCGATTCGACCGGGTCCGTGACGGCCAGCTGAGATATGCCGACGGCCAGGAAAAGGAAAGCTGCCACGAAGATGAGGGTCAGGAATGTGCGCTGTTTCATGGGGACACCTCCTAAGGATGGTTGATGAGGATGACTTGTGTCGGCGTTTCGGCGGCGATGCCGAAGCGGTCAATCAATTGCTGGGATTTGGCCAGTTTATGGAAGGTCGATTTCGACATGACCAGGAAAATCTTATCCTTCTCTGCGAGCAATTCTTCCAGGTCCGGGTCCTTGATGGGGTCCCATTCCGTTCCGTACATGCCGCTGTAATAGGCGATGCCCGGGCGCAGGAATTTTTCGATATAGAGTGGGGAATGGCCGTCATAGACATCCGGCAGGATTTGGGCTGTCTCGTAAGATGTGACGTGGCCTTTGAACTGGGGGATGATGAAGCCGAAAGCTGCCCAGGAGAAACAGACCATCATCACGATGCCTGCCACGAAAGCCGACCGGTAGCGGCGGCGCCACAGACACCAGGCCGGGAGGAATAATGCCGCTGCCAGCAGGCCCGAACCCCAGGCGATGGCCGGTCGGAAAAAGGCGGCGTTTTCGTGGAGCGGGATGGCATTGCTGGCGAGCAGCAGCAGGCCCAGGATATAGAAGGATACCAGCAAGGGCCGCGAAAATTTCCGCTCGATATAGCAGCGGTACCAGTACCAGCCCAACAGATATGCCGTTGGCGGGAACATCGGGGCGATATACGTGACCAGCTGGGTCTTGGAGAGGGAGAAGAAGACGAAGATAAAGGCCGCCCAGACGAAGCAGAACCGGAGTATGTCGCGGAAGGGGTCCCGCTTGTGAAATAGCCGCCGGATTGTCGGGAACAGGGCCACCGTCCAGGGCATCATAGCGGCGAAGAGGATGGGGATGAAGAAGAAGAGACTGTTCTGTCCCGGATGTTCCGGTGCCGCGAAGCGGGTGATGTTGTGATAGCCGATGAAGGTGTCCAGGAAGACTTCGCCGTGGACCCGGTACATGAGGATATACCAGGGGAGGCCGACCAGGAAGGCCAGCAGGATGCCCTGGGGAATCTTCATATGCTTCAAGAGCGGCCACTGCCGCGTCCAGGCCAGATAAATGAGCATGATGAGCGCCGGGAACGCGTAGCCGACAGGGCCTTTGGCCAGGAGCGACAGGCCGCAGAAGATATAGGCTATATAATACTTTTTACGGTAAAAGGAAACCATGGTCACGGTCAGGGTGAACATGAGGGTCATGTCCGTGACGGCAGCCTTGCCGATATACATGAAGCCGGCACTGGTCACCAGGAACAGGGCCGACAGGAAGGCGATGGGTTTATTGAATAATTCCTTCCCCTGGACGTAGACGTACATCGTCGTCGCCATGGCCATGATGACGCTGGGCAGGCGGGATGCGATGTCAGAGACGCCGAAAAAGCTGTACGACAGCATTTCCAGCCAGTAGAAGAGCGGTGGTTTATCGTACCAGTACTGGCCGAAGATGCGCGGTGACAGCCAATCCCCGGCCAGGAGCATTTCCCGCGCCGTTTCGCCGTAGACCGGTTCGTCCGGGTCCATGAGCGGGGCAGCACCTAAAAATGGCAGCAAGATCATTGCTGCCACTAAGGCGACGGTCAGGCCGTAACGATGTGTTAAGAACCATTGTTTCATGCTGCATTTCTCCGGCGGCGTCTATGCCATACGAATACGACGGCGGCGACGACACAGACGGCGATGACGGCCATGAGGAAGATGTGGTTGTACTGTATGAGGTCCCGCCAGTGACTGCCCAGGAGGGAGCCGGCCCATACGAGGAGCAGCGTCCAGGGGATGGTGCCGATGACGGTGAAGATGACGAATTTCCAGAAGGGATAGCGGGCGACGCCGGCCGGGAAGGAAATGAACGTGCGGACGCCGGGCAGGCAGCGGCAGATGATGACGGCAATGCCGCCGTACTTGTTGAACAAGTCTTCGGCCATGCGGAATTTACGTTCGTTGAAGAAGATGTATTTGCCATACTTTAACAAGAGCGGCCGGCCGCCATAAGAGCCGAGCCAGTAACTGATGACCGAGCCGACGAGGCCGGCGACGCAGGCTACGGCAAAGGTCGTCCAGAATGAAAAGATTTGCTGGGAAATGAGGAAGCCTGCAAATCCGAGTACGACTTCACTGGGGATGGGGATATTGGCGTTTTCCAATGCCATTGCCACGAACATCGCGATGTAGCCGTACGATTCCATGAGTTGTAATAATGTATCCAAGTAGGCACACTCCTTATCGATAATGTAAAGAAACAAACTTGCTATCTATCATAGCACAGATGGCCTGCCGGGGCTAGTGTCTGCCAGCCATTATCCCTTGCTTTTAAAGCATGGGATGTGGAGCAGGGCGTAACGGCAGAGCAGATAGCCGTAGATGGCCAGGACCAGGGCCGTAATGACGACCTTGAGCCATACGGCGACGGCCAGGGGCTGTAAGAACCACATCGAATGGAGGATGATCGGTTCGCTGACGAAGAACAGACCGTAGGAAATGCGGTGCAGCGTGTGGGACCAGGCCAAGTGCTTATCGAACTGCTGATGGAACCAGGCCGTCAGGCCCAGGACGGCGGCGACGAGCAGTAAAGCCGGCGTCAGCGCTGTCAGGATAGAGGCTCCTTTGCCGGGCATCCAGGCGGCATAGACGCCGACCATGATGGCGAAGCCGAAGAGGCTGCGGCTTTTAGGCTGATAGCCAGACGGTATGAACCAGCGATGGCGGAAGGCGTAGACCCCCAGGGCAAAGGCAAAGAGGGACAGGACCAGCCAGTCCGGGCGGATCCGGGCGATGTAAGGGATGGCCAGAGACTGAGGCAGGAAGGCCTGACAGAGGAAGAGGGCGGCTGCCAGCAAGACGAGGAAGCCCAGCAGGAAAGGAACTGATGGCTTCGAGGCGATGCGGTGCTGCAAGACCTTATGGTTGACATGCTTGATCAGGGACAAGCCGGCAAAGAGCAGGAAGAGCCAGAGCAGGACCCACGACGTGACCGGCAGGGCTGATGTGACCAGCTGTTCTTCGATGCCGAAGAGGACTAAGACGAGGCCCGGCCAGCCCAGGCGTTTCCATTTATCTTTCAAGAAGAACGATATCGTGCGGATGCGCAGGGCTGAAGCCCCGAAGTAGGCACTGATGAAGAAGACGATGGAAATGGCGACGACGGCACTCTCTTCGTAAAAGGCTGTCCAGGATTGTAGCAATAAAGCGGCCAGCGTCAATACGACGGCGGCACTGCGCAGATTATCAAAGCAAATGAAGCGGTTCATGATCATGACCTTCTTTCTCCGATGCGGGGAGAACATTTTGCTTGTTCTCTGCTGCATCTATATACTATAATACCATTATAACGTTTTCTTAACGGATGTAAAAATTATTTTGAAAGAAGTTGAGCCTCTATGATTTCTACGGAAGACAGCATCATCCGCCTGATTATGGCCCTCATCCTGGGCGGACTCATCGGTTATGAACGACAGGCCCAGAGCAAGTCGGCAGGCCTTCGGACGCACACCCTGGTCTGTGTCGGCTCCTGCCTGTGCATGATCATATCTATCAATATTGCCATGGATTATTACTTCACCTTTGGCTATAATAACTCCGACCCGGAACGGATTGCAGCTCAGGTCGTATCCGGCGTCGGCTTCATCGGGGCCGGCACGATCCTGGCCAACCAGAAAGACCGCAGCGTCCGCGGCCTGACGACGGCTGCCGGCTTATGGGCCGTATCGGCCATCGGCCTCGTCGTCGGTGCCGGCTATCTCGTCATAGCCTGTGTGGCGACGGCGCTGATTTTCCTGGTCCTGACCGTCTTCGTCCGCCTCGATGCCCGCCTGGAAGGGCGCTTCCGCAAGCGCTATGCCATGCACCTGCTCATGAAGAACAACATCGGACAGGCCCGGAAACTTTCGACTTTCATCCATGACCATCACATGCATATCAAGACCTTCCATTCCCATAATGATGACGATGCACCCTTGGCCGACATCGACCTGGAACTGACGGCGGCTCATTACATGGATGAAACGGAAATCGTCAGCCAGCTCCTGGCCATGAAGGGCATCAAACAGGCGACGTTCCACGTCGATGCCGGTGCCAGACACGACAGCGAAGACCACAAATGAATATTGTATACAATATTCTTGCTGTGTATACAGTATTTTAGGCTTTTCGCTATATAAAAACTCTTTTCACAGTGCTATAATGTAGGACGTCAGGACATTTGGAGAGAACAAGTGTCCACTAAACACGAACTATTATGCAGAGAGGGGTTTTTTACGATGACGATTATGGCAGCAGCAAGCAGAGAAGGTAAGACATTACGTGACGTGGTATTCGCCGCTGGAGCGGCAGCCCGGGAAGCGGCAGCGCAGTACGGGGCGGATAAGGTCGTCAATGCGACCGTCGGCTGTTATGCCGGCGACGATGAAAAACTGGCTTGCCTGCCTGTGGTAGAACAATTATACCGCTCTCTGCCTATGAGCGATTTCATTACCTATGCACCGCCGCTGGGCCTGGAAGGCTATCGCCAGGCCGTCATCGACGAAACCTTTGAAGGCTGTCGTCCCGATGGCTATGTCGATGCTGTGGCTACGTCCGGTGGTACCGGTGCCATCCATATCGCCATTGCCAACTATTCAGAAGTCGGCGATGTCGTACTGACGACGGACTGGCGCTGGAACATTTATGACTGCCTGTGCCAGGAAATCGGCCGCGACCTGCACACCTTCTCGATGATGGACGACCAGGGCCATTTCAATACGGCTGCGTTCTCGGCTGCTGTTTCCAACATCCTGCGCCGTCAGGATTCGCTGCTCCTCATCCTCAACACGCCGGCCAACAACCCGACGGGCTTTGCCCTGTCCGATGCCGAATGGGCCGATGTCCTCGAAGTCTGCCGCCTCCATGAAAAGAATGGCAAGCGCATCAGTATCCTCGTAGATATCGCCTATATTGCCTATGCCGGGGAAAAGGACCGCGTCCGCTCGTTCATGAGACAATTCGCCGGCCTTCCGGAACACATCTTTACCATGTTCGCCTTCAGCATGTCCAAAGGCTATACCATGTATGGCCAGCGCGCCGGCGCTCTCGTCGGCTTGTCGTCGAGCAAAGCCGTTATCGAAGAGTTCGCCAATCTGGGCAAATATTCGGCCCGCACGGCCTGGTCGAACATCAACCGCGCGGCCATGACGCTCCTGACCAAGATCCGTAGCGACCGCGACCTCATGGCCCAGCTCGAATTGGAACGCATGAATTTTGCCAAGAACCTGCGCCGCCGTGCCGACATCTTCACCTATGAAGCCGACCGCTGCGGTCTGTCGTATGTGCCCTATAAAGGCGGCTTCTTCATCTCCATTCCGACGCAGCAATCGGCTGCCGTCTGTCAGGCATTGGAAGCCGACCTGGTCTTTGCCGGTCCCCTGGCCCAGGGCGTCCGCCTCGGCGTCTGCTCCATCCCGGAAATCAAGATGCAGGGCCTGGCCGCCATCGTAAAGAAAGCCCTCGACCGCGTAGAAGGCAGAACCGACCTCCTCGCAGCGGGGAAATGAGTTAAAATGTTGGTGGCTCGTGGCTCGTGGCTCGTGGCTCGTGGCTCGTGGCTCGTGGCTAACTGCTGACTGCTGACTGCTGAAAAAAGACGCTGTCTTCATGGGACAGCGTCTTTTTTTATTTGCAAATTCCTATCACAACCTGTATAATGAATGTATAAGCTTTTTATTATATACTACTTGAACGAAATTGTAAAGTTTTTTGAGAAAAAAAGACTCGGACGACAGACGAGGATAGGAGGATGCTACATGGATGGACTAGATCGGTTTATGGGTTGCATGTTTGGCGGCGCCGTAGGCGACGCTTTGGGGTTTGTCATTGAATTCGACGATTTGAAGACGATTCATAAGAAATACGGCCCTTATGGATTGCGCACTGTTTTAAAATCGGCTAAAAATGGCAATAAGAGCCTTATCTCAGACGATACGCGGCTGGCGTTGTTCACGGCTGACGGCATGCTCTGGGCCGACCACGATGGATTGGAACCTTCTGATGGCCTGTACCGGGCGTATATGCGCTGGTATTATACGCAGACCGAACGCATCATCCATCCGGAACAGGAAAAATGGATGAAGCGCCAGCCTCATGAAGTCGATTTCGACTACGACATCATGGGGGAAGAGGCCCTCTTTGCCCGCCGCTCTCCGGGCAAGACCTGCCTGACGTCGCTGGCGTCGGGGAAAAAATTGACCCGTCAGGAACCACTGAACCACAGTTGTGGCAGCAGTACGGTCATGCGGGCTGCGCCTATCGGCCTGTTTTATGCCGGCGACCCGGAAAAAGCCTTTGCCGTCGGCTGCCAGGCTGCCAGCCTGACCCACGGTAGTCCGGAAGCCTATTTATCGACGGCCACGCTGAGTGCCATGATTGCCTCCCTGGCGGCTGGCAAGGAGATCAGCGCTGCCCTGGGAGGGGCCCTGCGCATCCTCCAGGCTGATCCGGAAGGGACGCCGCTCATGAAGACTATCCTGCGGGCTGTCGACGAAGCCGTCACCGACCGCAACCCAGTGCGCTCCATGAAGAAGCTGGGCTTGGGCAAGAAGGCCGATGAAGCCCTGTCCCTGGCCGTATATTGCGTTCTCAAGACGGGCCATCTGAAAGACGCCGTCCTCATGGCCTGCAACCAGGATGGCGACAGCGATACGTGCGGCGCCATCTGCGGCAATATCATGGGTACCCAGGATGGGGTACAGGCTATCCCCAAGAGCTGGCGCGGCAATTTGGAATGTGACGATTTGATCCGCAAGCTGTCGCAGTGCCTGTACGACCATCATCAGACGTCCCAGGAAGACGGCGAAGCGGTCAGCCACTAGCACTCTCCGGCCGGGGCCTGGCGTTTCCCTCTTGACATTGCGTCTGTATTCCATATAATGAAGTATATTAATTTCTTGGCGTCGTGACGATGCCGGATCGGGGGAACGAGGATGATTGAATCGATTGACCGGGCCCTGGCCGTTTTACAGCTTTTTTTAAAGGAAGAAAGGCCCCTCAGTGTGACCCGTATCAGCAAGCTGATGGACCTTCATAAGAGTACTATCAGCCGCACTATGGATACGCTGGAGCGCCGCGGCTTCGTCCAGAAAGACAGTGAAACAGGGAAATACTGGCTGGGGCTCCAGGTCTATGCCCTGGGGATGCTCTTCCGGGAAAAGGATACCTTCCCTAAAGTCGCCTATCCGTATGCCAAGGCCCTGTCCCTGCAGTGCAATGAAGGGGTCCATATTACGACCTTTGCCCATAATGGGGCTTCCTATCCGCAGCACATCATTTTAGAGAAGATCAAGTCGCCCAGGACGATTGATACGGCACCGCCTATCGGTGCCGTCCGTCCGGCGTATTGCTCGGCCTCGGGCAAGTGCCTCTTGGCTTTTTCGCCGGAATACCTGCACACTTATACGGGCTGTACGCTGCAGAAGTTCACGGAATATACCGTGACCGACTGGAGCGACCTGCTCCAGGAACTGGAGAAGATCCGTTGCCGGGGTTACGCCGTGGAACGGGAAGAAGTCGAACTCGGCATGGCCTGCATTGCTGCGCCGATTTTCCATCATGGAATCATTACGGCGGCTATCAGTGTATCCGGGCCGGCAGACCGGCTAACGGCGGAAGAACGGGACCTGGCCATCGAAGCTGTCAAAAAGACGGCGTCCGACATTAGCCGGGCTTTAGATTCAAAGGAAATGTAAGGATTTTTTTAGAAAAATAAAATAATGTTTATGGTGAATTGTTTGGTATAAAAATTATGCAAAATGGGAATACGCAACATGCATTTGCAGAAATGGACTTTTATGGTACAATAAGCGTGGATACTACATTCGGGTCACAAGATTGTCTGCTGTGAGGTGAAAAAATACTTTCCTTTCCATCTTACTGCAGTGTGGGAACAGCTTGGGATCTTATCCACGATTCGAGGCGAAAAAAGAATGAAAACAACAATCAGCATGGCCGCAACGACTGTACCGCGTGTGGTCCACCCGTATAAGACACGGAACGGCGGCGCTACCGTCACGGTTTTCGTGCCCTATAATTGTCACAACCATTGCCCGTTCTGCATCAACAAGGCGGAGTATGAAGATATGACGGGTTTTTCTGAAGAAGCCATCTGCCAGAGCATCCGCCTGATGGACAGCTTGACGCCGTTCTGTGATTTCGTATTCACTGGCGGTGAACCTTTTGCCAATATGGAATCGCTGCAGCGCATGCTGGACTGTATTCCTGTGACACACAAGGTATATATCAATACGACGCTGCCCGTCTTTGAGAATCAGTCAGAAGACGACATCGTCGCTTTTACGGAACGCAACCGTCATAAGATCACCTGCATCAACGTATCGCGCCATATGCAGCATTATGTACAGGAATCGAATGATGGCCTCCTGAGCCGCCTGGCTGTTCCGTTCCGCATCAACTGCGTATTGTACAAGAAATATCCGGCAGACCAGCTCAAACCGTATCTGGAACGGTTCCGCAAGATCGATGGGGCATCGATCCAGTTTCGTTTCGACTATACGGAAACGACGCCGGATAATTTATATGAAGAAGGCCATGACCATATCCTTCATGACCTGAAGAAAATCGCCGGTTATACGGGTCTCGATGGCTGCCGTATGCGCTGCGGTTTCCATTTCGATTACAAAGGCATGGAACTGACCTATCATAAGACCCTGCCGTACAGTACGGTCATCGAACGGGATGAACGGGACGATAAGGAATACGATATCCTCTATGATATCCTCATCAAGCAGACTGGGGCCATCCATTCCGATTGGGACGGGACGCCCTTGGACATCGAAGCCTACCGCAATGTCGTCTTTGAACCGTATGACCTCAAATGGATCCAGCGGTCGCGGACGGGCCTGAGCAAACGCCTTCCTTTCCTCAAGACGGCCTGCGCCATCTTCCATTGATTTTTTGCCGCGTGAAGGCGTTGGCCGGCATGCGTGGTTCTTTTAATTTTAGTTTGTAGTGCGGAGTTTGTAGTTTGTAGAAGATGGCTTTAAATTTAAAACCATTCGCTAAAAACTACAAACTTAAAACTCAAAAAGAGGCTGTCTTCATGCGACAGCCTCTTTTTTTTACTGTTCTTTTCCAGTGGAAATCGGGTATAATAGAGATAATCGATTTTTTATGTAAGGAGGTACGTTCATGGCCGTTACAGTATTATTGGGCAAGGCGGGAAGCGGCAAATCGACGCAGTGTTATCGGGATATACAGGCCTGCGCGGCTGCCGGCGGAAAGGCCCTGCTCCTTGTCCCGGACCAGGCGACATATGGTGCCGAACGGCATCTCGCCGAAAGTTCCGATGGACAGGGCTTTTTAGGGACGCAGGTCCTCGGCTTTTCCCGGCTGGCTTATAAAGTCTTCCAGGAACGGGGCCTGGAACACGCGTCGCTGTCGGAGTTAGCCCGCAAAATCATTTTGCAGCGCCTGCTGCACAAAGGGGAGAAAGAATTTTCCGTCTTGCAGACGGCGGCCAGGCAGCCGAACTTTGCCGATACGGCAGGCCGCTTCTTATGGGAATGCCGGTCTTTCTGCGTTACGCCGGAAGCCCTGCGCCAGGCGGCTGAAGCCGTCCCCAGCCCGACCCTGTCGCACAAGCTGGAAGATATTTCCCGGCTCTATGAAGCGTATCAGGCCTTTCTGGCAGACCACTTCGGCTCGGCAGATGATACGATGACTCTGCTGGCCCGGGAAATCGGGCATTATTCCTTCCTCCAGGGC
Organism: Megasphaera indica; assembly: GCF_046614755.1. Lineage (NCBI taxonomy): Bacteria > Bacillati > Bacillota > Negativicutes > Veillonellales > Veillonellaceae > Megasphaera > Megasphaera indica. The sequence continues at coordinate 101,510 of NZ_JBKKJR010000003.1, read as the reverse complement.
GCCCATGTCTGGGTCGATGGCTTCCAGTGGTTCACACCGCAGCAGATGGAAATCCTGCGGCAGATAGAGCGCGCAGCCTCGAAGGTGACGATTACCCTGACCATCGATGAAGCGCATCTGGCACAGCAGCGGCGGGAAACGGCCTTGTTCCACCGGGCTTACGAAGTCTATCGCGATATAAAGACACTCTTTCCCCATATGGAAACGGCTGTCGTCGAAAAGCGGCCGGTCGGCCCGCTGACGGCCTTTCGCGATGCTTTTTTCCAGACTGTCCCGGCCAGCATGGACCGGCCCGTATCGGCCCTGGAAATCTGGGAATGTCCCGACAGGGATGGAGAAATCGACAGCGTTGCCCGGAAAATCGCAGCGCTCTGCCGTCAGGGCTATCGTTATCGCGACTTCCTGGTCCTGGCCCGGACGAGTGACTTGTACCACGACCGGGTCGAACGCATTTTCCGGCGCTATGGGATTCCCTGCTTCAGCGACTATCGTCGGCCTATGACCAGCCATCCCGCCGCCGAGGCCATTTCCGCCCTGTTCGGCGTCTTCCGCAGCCGCTGGTCTCATGAGTCGCTCTTCCGCCTGCTCAAGACGGACCTCTTTCCCGTCAGCCGCCATGACGTCGACGATTTGGAAAACTATTGCCTCGCTTACGGCATCCAGGGGCGTCACTGGCTGAGGGATGCTGAGTGGACTTACGGCCGTCGGCAGGAACAGCCCCAGGTCATCGACGAACGGGAAGAAGCGCACCTCCAGCGCATGAATGCCATACGCCAGCGCGTGCGGGACATTTTGTTCCCCTGCTGGGAAGAAGCCCAGGAAGAACATAGCCTGCGCGACTGGTGTACCTTGTTGTATCACTGGCTGTGCCGGCTGGACATCCCGTCAGTGCTGCGCCAGTGGCAGGAAGAAGATGAGCAGTCGGGCCTTGCCGAAGAAGGCAAGGAGCACGAGCAGGTCTGGAAGCGTATCGGGACGTTCCTCAATGAAATCGTCAGTCTTTGCGGTGACGATGAAACGGACCTCGATGAATTTTCCCAGATTGTCGAAGATGGCCTGGCCAATTTGAAGTTCAGCCTTATCCCACCGACGCTGGATCACGTCACTTTGACGGCTGTCGAACGAGGCTATACGATGCAGGCCAAGGTCGTCTTTCTCTGCGGTGTCAATGACGGCGTCTTCCCTCAGCATAGCCAGGAAGAAGGGCTGTTCAGCGATAAAGAACGGCACCGCCTGGCTGATCTGGGCATCGTCCTCGGACCGGGGAGCCGCTTCCGCTCTTTCCAGGAACGCTTCTTGTTCTATTTAGGGGCGACCCGGGCTGCGGAACGGTTCATCATATCCTACGTCGTCGCTGACGATGACGGCAGTGCCATGGAAAAAGCGTCGTGGATCCATCAGCTCCGGGATAAAGGCTATGTAGCCGACATCATCCGCCAAGAGGCCAAGGTACAGCCCGGCCGGGAAGGGGATTACCTGCTGGCCTTGCCGGCGGCTCTCGATTACCTTCCCGGTCACTTGCGGCCGGCTGCCAATGGCGAAACTGTCGGGGATATATGGTGGGCCCTCTATGACTGGGCCTGGCAGCATGGCTGGCGCCATCAGGCCGTGCGTGCCGTCCAGGGCCTGTTCCATACGAACCTGCCTGTCACCCTGCCGGAATCGTTGGTGCGCCGCCTCTTTGCGCCGGACGGGACGTTGCGCGGGTCGGTCACTAAGTTCGAGCAGTACCGCAGCTGTCCCTTTGCTTATTTTTCCCGCTATGGCCTTGGCCTGGAAGAACGGCCGCGCTATCAGTTCGCTGCACCGGACCTGGGCATGCTAGTCCACGGCACCCTGCGCATCATCGGGGAACGGCTGCTGCGGGAACAGAAACAGTGGCATGACATTCCCGACGCAGACGTCCCGGCCATCTGCCGCCAGGCGACGGATGAACTGGCGCCGCAGGTCCAGCACGATATCCTCATGTCCAACGCCTATTTCGCCCAGATAAAGGAACGGCTCATCCAGACCCTGACCCGGACGGTACGACGCCTCAGCGCTTTCAGTGCCGTTTCCGATTTCCATATGGAAGGGCTGGAAAAATCCTTCGGCCGTCCGGGCAGTCCCTGGGAAGCCCTGCGCTTTACCTTGAAGAATGGCCTGCAAGTCGTCGTCACCGGCCAGATCGACCGCATTGATACTTTGCGTCAGGGGGACCATAAATACGTCGTCATCATCGACTATAAGTCCGGCCGGAAACAGCTCGACATCAGCCAGATTTTCACGGGCCTGGAACTGCAGCTTTTGACGTATATGTTCGTGGCTTTGCTGAATATTGGCGGCGATGCCATTCCGGCTGCCGTCCTATACTGTTACGTCCGCAATGATAAGGTATCCCTGGAATACCGCGTCAGTGAGGAAGACAAGAAGAAACTCTACGATGCCAAAGGGAAGCTGACCGGTTTCTACCTCGACGACGGCCAGGTCATGCAGCAGCTGGATACGTCGATGCAGGGCTTTTCCGATTTCCTCAACTTGCGGCTGAAAAAAGACGGGACCTTGAGCGATTCGTCCCACACGCTCTATAATGAAGCGGGCTGGAGCCACCTGCTCGACTGGGCGGCCCGGCAGATACGCGATATTGCCGGCCATATCGGCGACGGCGATATTTCCATCCATCCCATCCTCATGGGTCAGCAGGCGCCGTGCAGCTATTGCCCTTACCGGCCGGTCTGCCGGTTCGATGTCGCCGTTGCCGGCAATACGTATGACGCGGCGGGACGGGAAGATACAGACGAGATGATTCAAAAGATGTTTGATGAAGGAGATGACGAACATGGCCTGGACGAATGAGCAGCAGGCAGCCATCGACAGCCGGGGGCAGACGCTGCTCCTGTCGGCGGCGGCCGGTTCCGGGAAGACGGCTGTCCTGGTGGAACGCATCATCCGCCGCCTCCTGGACAAGGAATATCCCATTGATATTACAGAATTACTGGTCGTCACCTTTACCAAGGCCGCCGCGGCCGAAATGCGCGACCGCATCGGGACGGCCCTGATGAAGGCCTTGTCGGAAACGAAGGATTCCCGCGTCGAACGCCAGCTGGCCTTATTGCCATCGGCCCAGATTTCGACGCTCCATGCTTTTTGTCAGCATGTCATTCGTAAGTATTTCTATACCATCGACCTGGATCCGGCTTTTTCCATTGCCGGTGAAGAAGAATTGAACCTCTTGCGCCGCCAGGTCCTGGAAGACGTCTTCTTGTCTTACTATGAAGACGATGAGAAAGCGTCCATCCTCTATCCGCTGGCCGATATGTTTGGCAGCGACCGCGGCGATGACATCCTCATGGATACAGTGAGCCGCATGTATACCTATGCCCGCAGCCTGGCCTGGCCGGAACATTGGCTGAAAGAGGCGGCCCGGGCTTATGACGTGGCGCCGGACGCCGTCATCGACGATATGGTCTGGGCCGGCCCCATCAAGGATGCCGTCCGCCGTATCCTTGAAGAAGATGCCCGCCTCTATGATGGCGTGCTCTATCACCTGCGCCAGCGCGAAGCCTTTGCGCCGGCCTGCGATACCTTCGTGGCCGAACAGGCAGCTCTCCGGCAGGCCGCCCAGGCCCGGTCCTGGAATGATTTGAGCCGCTTTGTCCGGGCCATCGACTTCCCACGTCTGAAGTCACTGCGGAAATTATCGGATGACGATAAAGCCGTCTGGGAACGGTGCAAGAAAGTGCGCGACGATGTCAAGAAAGACGTGATCAAGACCTTGCAGGCCGTCTATTTCTCGGCGACGCCGGAAGAATGGCTCGACGGCATGCGGGCCATGAAACCCATCATGGATGGCCTGGTGACGCTGACCCTGGATTTTGCCAAAGCCTATGGGGCGGCGAAGAAGGAAAAGGGCTGGATCGATTTCAGCGACTTGGAACATTTTTGCCTGCAGATCCTCCTCGCCCCCGATGCCTCGCCGGAACATCCCGTGCCGTCGGCGGCAGCCGAAGAGCTGCGCAGCCAGTATGAAGAGGTCTTCATCGACGAATACCAGGATACGAACGGCGTCCAGGAACTCATTACCCGCCTCGTTTCCGGTGAGGACAACCGCTTCATGGTCGGCGATATCAAGCAGAGCATCTATCGCTTCCGCCTGGCCGACCCGACGCTGTTCCTGGAGAAATACCAGTCTTTCAGCCGCGATGAAAAATCCGTGCAGCGCTGCATCGACCTGGGGCGGAATTTCCGCAGCGTTCCGGTCGTCCTCGACGCCGTGAACGCTGTCTTCTCGCGGGCCATGACGGCAGAAGCGGCCGGCATGGATTATGGGGAACGGGAAAAACTCTACGCCGGCCGTCAGGCTCCGGACGATGAACGCTGGATCGGCGGGCCTGTCGAAGTTGACATCGTGCCGACGCCGAGTGACGAGGAAGACGACGACGGCAGCACGGCCTTTGAAAAGGAATGCCGCTTCATTGCCGGCCGCATCGGCGAGCTCCTGGCCAGCGGCCGCATGGCAGCCCGCAAAGACGGCACGCTGGAGCCCTTGTCTTATCGCCATATCGTCGTCCTCCTGCGCTCCATGGCCGGCAAGGCCGACGTCCTCATCCAGGCCCTGCAGGAAGGAGGCATCCCGTCATATGCCGAACAGAGTGGCGGTTATTTTGCCGCCGTCGAAGTCCAGGTCATGCTGGCCCTCCTGCGCTGTATCGATAATCCCGAACAGGACCTGGCCATGGCGGCTGTCCTGCGGTCGCCTTTGGTCGGCCTGGATGAGACGGCCCTGGCCGGTGTCCGCCTGGCCGGTGACGGGACGCTGTGGCAGAACCTGCCGGCCTTTGTTGCTTCGCTGCCCGACGGCGTAGATGAAAAAGAGGACCTGCAGCAGTTCATGGCCGCCTTTGATTCGTGGCGCACGTACAGCCGCCGCCACGGCGTGGCAGAACTCTTGCAGCGCCTGTATGATGATACGGCTTATGTCGACTTCGTCGGGGCCATGCCTGGCGGCGACGTGCGCCAGGCCAATCTGAAAGCCCTGTACGACCGGGCCCGGCAGTACGAAGAAGCCGGCTTCCGCGGCCTCTTCCGCTACCTGCAGCTCATGGATAAGATGAAAGAAGACGGCCTGGACCTGGCGCCGGCTAAAGTCGTCAGTGAAAAGGAAGACGTCGTGCGCATCATGAGTATCCATAAGAGCAAAGGCCTGGAATTCCCCGTCGTCTTCGTCGCCGATATGGGCAAGGCCTTCAACCGCCGCGACACGCAGGACCAGATACTCTTTCACAATCGCCTGGGCATCGGTCTCAAGCAGTACGACCCGGAATGGCGCATGTCCTATCCGACGCTCATCTGGAGTGGTATCGCCGCCCAGCTGCGCTGGGAAGGGACGGCCGAAGAAGAGCGCATCCTCTATGTCGCCATGACCCGCGCCAGGGACCAGCTCATCCTGACGGGCCACAGCAGCCACATCGACCGTGACTGGCAGCGCTGGACGAGCCGCCTCAATCCGGCTCAGGCCAAATCGTATTTCGACTGGGTCATGCCGGCCGCCCTGGCCCCCTTCGGGGCCAAGGCCGATGCTGATTATGCCCGTCCCGGTGCGGCCTGGCAGGATGCGGTCTGGCAGGTGCGCATCGCCAGGGCCGTCCCGGCAGGGACTGTTGAAGAAGGCGCCTATGATGGGGAACCGCGGCTGGAAGCCCTGCGGCGCGGCGACTTGACCGGCACGCCTGTCCCGTCCTGGCTGGACGAACAGTTATCCTGGCAGTATGCCTATCCCCAGGCTGTCCGGACAGCGGCCAAGTTTTCCGTATCCGAAGTCAAGCGGCGATATCAGGAACTGCACAGCGATGAACTACAAGATGAAGCCGACCTGTCTGTCCCGGCTGCGGCCGTCATCCCGACGGCGCCCGGTGAGGACGATGCCTTTGCCGCCCTGCCGCCCTGGCTGGCCGGAGAAGAAGCGGCTGTCAGCGGAGCTCAGCGCGGGACGGCCCTGCACAAGGCCTTGCAGTATATCACGCCGGCTGCCGATCAGACGACGGCGACTTTGCGTCGTGAAATCGACGCCTTTGTCCGCCAGGGCCTGTTGAGCCGGGAAGAGGCCAAGCTGGTCTATGTGCCGGTCCTGGCAGCTTTCTGTCAGTCCGATATAGGCCGGCGCATGGCCGAATCGCCGGAGCTGCATCGCGAATATCCCTTCACTGTCCTGTTAGCTGGCGGCGATCCTCTGCCTGAGACAGAAACGGGCGAACAGATTTTGATCCAAGGGGTCATCGACTGCCTTTTCCGCGAAGATGATGCCTGGATCCTCGTCGATTATAAGTCGGACCGGCTGGAGACGGCAGACGCCTTCCGCAGCCGCTATGCCGTCCAGCTGGCGTTATATAAGCGGGCTGTCGAACAGATTACGCACCGGCCCGTCGAAGAAACGTACATTTATAGCTTACATCTGCAACAAGAAATCAGACTATAAAAACTGTAAGGAGGTTTTCTCATGGGAGTTTTTGATGTGGTCGGCCCTGTCATGATCGGGCCGTCCAGTTCCCACACGGCAGGTGCCGCCCGGATTGGCCTCATGGCCCGGGAAATCCTGAAAGATGAACCGAAAAAGGCGGTCATCACTGTCTATGGTTCTTTTGCCAAGACCTATAAGGGTCACGGTACGGACCGGGCCCTCGTCGCCGGCCTGCTCGGCTTTTCTGCCGACGATGTCCGCCTGCGCACGTCCTTTGCCATTGCCGCAGACCAGGGCCTGGCTATTGAATTCCACCGGTCCGATGAAGAAGTGGACCATCCCAACACGGTACGCATCGCCATGACCGGCGCATCTGGCCGGAAGATGGAAGTCCTCGGCGTCTCCCTGGGTGGCGGTAAAATCGAAATCCGCGAAATCAACGGAGCAGAAGTGGCCCTGAATGGGGAAGAACATACACTGATTACGGTCCACAGGGACCAGCCGGGCATCATCGCCCAGGCGACGACGGTCCTGGCCATCGGTCATATCAATGTATCGAATATGCGCGTCTTCCGCAGTGCCAAGAACGAAACAGCCGTCATGATCGTCTGCACGGACAGCCCTGTTCCCAATGAAATCGTCCACATGATACAGAATATTACAGCCATTGAAAGCGTCGTCACGCTGCTGCCGCTCTAGGAGGAATAAGATGTATAAATATGAATATAAGACCCTTCATGACTTATTGGCCCTGGCAGAAAAAGAAAAGACGACTCTGTCAGACGTCGTCGTGCGTCATGAAGTAGAGTCGTCAGAAGAACTGGAAGAAAAAGTACGGGCCATCATGGCCAGCCGTCTCGATGTGTTCCAGGAATCCATCGATGCCGGCATGAAGGACCCGGGGAAATCGGTCAGCGGCCTCGTCGGCGGCGATGCCCATAAACTGGCTGAAAAGGCGCCGAATTTACTGGGCCCCTTGGCGCATAAGGCGGCTGTCTATGCCCTGGCCGTCAGTGAAGCCAATGCCAAGATGTTCAAAATCGTCGCCTGCCCGACAGCCGGTTCCTGCGGCATCGTGCCGGCCGTCATGATGGCCGCTGCCGAAGAAATGCAGACGCCCCGTCCCGTACTGGTCGATGCTTTGTTCACAGCAGCGGGTATCGGCGCCGTCGTTTCCCGCAATGCCTCTGTCGCCGGTGCCGTCGGCGGCTGCCAGGCCGAATGTGGGACGGCTGCGGCTATGGCGGCAGCGGCCGTGGCCGAAATGGCCGGCGGCGATAACGATACGATCCTCCAGGCCTTTGCCCTGTGCATGAAAAACACGCTGGGCCTGGCCTGCGATCCCGTAGCGGGCCTGGTCGAAGTGCCCTGTGTCAAGCGCAATGCCGTCTTTGCCGTTGAAGCCCTGGCGGCTGCCGAAATGGCCCTGGCCGGCATCAAGAGCGTCATCCCACCAGATGAAGTCATTGCGGCCATGGCGGAAATCGGCCGCCTCATGCCAGTCGCCCTGAAAGAAACCTCCGATGGCGGCCTGGCCCGGACCGAAACGGGGAAGGCCATCGCCGCGCGATTAGAAAAAGCGATGGAAGAGTGAGGCTGCCTTTTACGCCTCCCCGTCCTGGAGTCCCGGCTGGTTCTGTGCCAGTGCTGGCTGGCCTTCGAGACGGCGGTATATCATACGGCACAGGCTGGCAGAAACGGGAGCATCCTTGGGCTGGCAGGCGAATTCGAGGATCAGTTCAGCTTCAAAACGGTTTAATTCTACCCAGCGTACCTTCAATGTAGTCATCCCTTTGCGGTTAATATAGTGCGTTCCATTCTCCTTTATTCTACTATACCGTCCTGCCTTTTACAAGGCGCGCCGAAGGCGCTGTGATTTGACAATTTCCCTATTTATTGATATGATATATCCCGTCAATTGAACAGGCGATGAGATTCAGTGAATCCCTCCGGCACGAACCCTGAGGGCTAAAAAGTCTATCGTCATGATAGTGGAGAGGGGCTTCGCGTTCGCGGCGCCCCTTTTTGGTTGCCCAGAGCTGGCTCATTTATGTTATAATGAAGCTGAATATAACGAAAAGGGGGGATTCGATGAGTACCTTACCGATTACGTCCTATCGATGGCCTCGCTTTTTTTCCTTGATGGACACCTTGAAGATACAGCGGCCTCACGAGGAATATGGCCGCGCCGTCCAGGCTTATTTCCACAGCCTCTTTCCTCATCGGCAGTGGAGTGTCTTCCAGGACCCGGACGGGACGCCGCTGGCAGTGGACGTAGAGCTCTTATATCCTACGGTAGAAGAACCCTTCTATCTCCTTCATACCATCGGCATGAGTGCCGCTCCCATGCATTACCCGGCTGGCGAATTTGTGACCGGGAAAGAAGGCTACGGCGAACTCTGCCTCATCCTGCCGGCTGATTGGCCCTTCCGCAAGGACCGGGATATTTCCCTAAACGACGAAGAAGCCTGGCCCATCTGGCTGCTCATGGAGCTGGGGCGGTTCCCGCACGTCCATGATGTGTGGATGTCCTATGGCTTTCTCCTGCCCAACTCGGAAAGCCATGAGCCTTTTGCCAGGGATACGGCCCTGTCCGGCCTGGTCATCGTCCAGTTTGAAGGTCAGCTGGGCGGCGTTTCCATGGCCGATGGTACGACGGTGGAACTTCTCATGCCCATCCTTTTATATAAAGAAGAAATGGATTTGTGCAGCGACATCGGCGTCGACGCCCTTGTCGATGCTGTCGTCGATGAATGTGGCGGGTCTTTCCTGCTCAACAAGGACCGGCCGAACGTGGCCCTGGAAGACTGGTTCTTCGACGACATCCCTTAACTAGGCAGAAAGGAGATTTTCAGTATCGTGATTACCAGTACGACGACCCTGGTCCCGGATAATCCGGCCGCAGCCTACGCTGCTTATCGGCAGGCTGCGTCGGCTGTTTTCCTGGCGGGAACGCAGGGCTTGAAATATAAAAAAGACCATTATGACCTGGCTGTCGATTTGTCGAAAGCCGGGATGCAGTATATCGAAGAACGGGAAGACGACATCGTCATCGGCGCCATGACACCGCTTTGGCAGATCAAGATTTCCCCGGTCATCCAGGAGTTTGCCGGCGGAGCCATCAGCAAGGCTATCAGTGACGTAGCCGATAAAAACGTCCAGCGCTACGGCACGCTGGGCGGCGTCATTTCGGGGAAAGCGCCTTTTTCCGTCCTCCTGCCGATCCTCCTGTCCCTCCACGTCGATGTACAGCTGCAGGATAAAGGCTGCATGAGCCTGGATGACTATTTGCACTGCCCGCCCATGGGCGAACTGGTAACGGGCATTTCCATTGCCAAAGAAGCTGTCTATACGGCCTATAAAGCCTATCGCAAGCTGCCGGCAGATGAACCGTATCTGGTCGGTGCCGTCGCCATGCGGGAAGATTCGTGGTGCATCGTCGTCGGCGGCCGTCCCGGCCTGGCTGCCATTGCCCGCTCGGCCAGTGAAGAACTGACGGAAAAGGGCATGGCCGTCAAAGAAAATGTGGCCCATCTGGCCAGTGAAGAACTCGATTTCGGCAATTTCGGCACCTGCTCCGAAGAAGAACGGCGGGCCCTGACCATCGATATGGTCCGCGGCCTCATCAAATCGGCCTGGAAAGGCTATAATCGTTATGTTGTGAAGAAGTGAATTCCAGAAGGGGGTACTTTCATGTTTGAAGATAATCGTTGGCGACGTATGTTGAAACCCGGCATTACGGCTATTGTCGGTGCCGGTGGCAAGACGACCGTATTGGAACGGCTGGGGACTTACGGCCACGGCGGTCATCTGCCGATCATGGTCAGCAGCATCGTTCCCATGGATAGCACGCGTGTCGATAATGTCGAACCCTTTGACGTCATCTGCACGGAAGATATGGAAAAGGGCGAAGCCTTCTGCGCTGAACGCATTGCCGCCGGCCACGTCCCGGCGTGGTTCGCCGGCCTCGACGACCAGGACCGCTATATCGGCCTCGACCCCAAGGTCATCGATGACATCAAGATGCGTCACCCGGCCTGGTACATCCTCATCGAAGGCGATGCAGCCGGCAATAAGTGGCTCAAAGCCCCGCTGGCAGACGATGTGCCCCTGCCGGCTTCCTGCGATACCGTCATCGGTGTCCTCAATTTACAGATGCTGGGCAACGTCATCAGCGCCGAAAAAATCGAAGGCGTCGAAACGGCAGCGGCCATCATGGGCCGTCCTTGCGGCGCTGTCATCACGCCGGCCATGCTGGCCAAGCTCATCAAGCATCCGCGGGGACTGTTCCGCGGCGTGCGCTGCCCACGGATCCTCTTCTGCACGGGCTATAATGCCGTCCAGCACCGCATGACCGAAGCCCTCCTCGACGATTTGGAAGACTTCGACCTGACGGCCAGCGTCCTGGCCGATGGCTATCGGGAAACGTGTACGATACGCCAGTATATTCACTATGGTAATGTCAAAAAGAAACGGATGTAAGCAAAAATGAAACAAAAAGGCAGACTGTTTTTGGGATGTATCTTACTTTTCTTCCTGGCTTCGCTGGGGCTTTTCCTGAATTTCGACCGCGACCGCGTCATGGCAGCGGCCGAAGCCCGGCATATCCCGGTGCCGCAAGTCCTGTCCAACAAACCCGATGTGGCCTTGATAGGCGATGATTTCTCCCTGCCTCCTGTCGATAATGATAAACCGGTGTACGATAAATATACGACCCGGCAGCGTCAGGAAAAGGGCCTGCCCACGACATACGGCAAGACGCGGGATTATTATTATGGTGACAACGTCGTCTATCTGACCTTTGACGACGGCCCGAACGATAAGAATACGTCGCGCATTCTGGATATCCTGAAAAAGGAAAACATCCATGCTACCTTCTTCCTGACCGGCCAGAATGTCGTCCGCTACCCTGATGTGGTCAAGAAAATCTACCAGTCCGGCAATGCCATCGGCGTCCATTCGTATACGCATGATTATAAGAAAATATACGTTTCGCCCAAGGCCTACACGGACGAGCTCTTGCAGACAGAAGAAGAAATTTATAAGATTCTCGGCGTCCGGCCCATCATTTCCCGTGCCCCTGGCGGTACGGAAGGGCACTTCACCAAGGACTTCTGGACGGCTATCAACAACATCGGCTATATCGAAGTCGGCTGGAATGCCTTGACCGGCGATGCTGACGGGACGGGCAAGACAGCCGATAAAGAAGTGGAAAACATTAAGCAGCAGCTGCAATTGCGGCCCTATCTCCATCGCCATCTGGTCATCCTCATGCACGATGCCTATGGCCACGGTGCGACCGTCGACGCCCTGCCGGACATCATCCATCTCCTGAAAGGGCAGGGCTATACGTTCCGCGTCGTCACGACAGCCATTCCGCCTTCTTGGTAAAAGGCATAGATGATATGCGAAAATAGTATACAATATATCCGCCAGTAAAACGATTGTCCGCGGGGATTCTCATATCTATACAGAGAATCCCTGTTTTTTTACCTTGACAATTATTTCCCCGGGGTATACAATGACGACAACGAATTTTTAAATGTTGCACAAGGAGATTTCTATGAACACGTCATTCTTACATCAGGTAATTGAATACGTCTTTACTTATTTTAGCTGGGGCTACCTGTATTTTAGCGCTGGTTATTTTTGCTACGACGAATTCAATAAGACCGATGTAAGCATGAGAAGACTTCCACCTTTTCCGTGCCAGCCGGCTATGGCTGCCTAAGCAAGACGCGAGGAAAAGGCGATAAACGAGAATCTTAGAAGCAGGCTCATGTGAGCCTGCTTTTTTTGTTGCTGGAATGGAGGAAAAAAAGTTATGATCATTGTATTGAAAGCAAACACACCGAAAGAAGAAGCTAAGCAGTTAATTGACCACATTAAATCCAAGGGGCTCCAGGTCGATATCAGTAAAGGCGCCCGTCAGACCGTCATGGGCCTCGTCGGCAATACGGACGTCATCGATGTCGAACAGATCCAGGGTTACGAATGTGTCGACAAGGTCATGCGCGTCGAAGTGCCGTACAAACGGGCTAGCCGGGCTTTCCATCCCCAGGATTCGGTCATTCCCATCGGCAATGGAGACGTCACCATCGGCGGCAAGAAGCTGGCTGTCATCGCCGGTCCTTGCTCCATCGAAACGCCGGATCAGATCGAAGGCGTTGCCTGTGACGTCGCCAAAGCCGGCGCTAACATCCTTCGCGGCGGCGCCTTCAAGCCGCGTACTTCGCCGTACTCCTTCCAGGGCTTAGGCAATAAAGGCCTGGATATGCTCCGCGATGCCGGCCGCAAAGCTAAACTCCCGGTCATTACGGAAATCATGTCGGCCGATAAATTGCCGGTCTTCCTCGAAGATGGCGTCGACATCATCCAGATCGGGGCCCGGAACATGCAGAACTTCGACCTCCTCAAAGCCGTCGGTAAGACGCGCAAGCCGGTCCTACTCAAGCGGGGCCTGAGCGCGACCATCGAAGAATGGCTCATGTCGGCTGAATACATCATGGCCGAAGGCAACCACAACGTCATCCTCTGCGAACGGGGAATCCGGACGTTTGAAACGTACACCCGCAACACCCTCGACTTGAGTGCCGTCCTGGCTGTCAAACGCCAGAGCCACCTGCCCATCGTCGTCGACCCGAGCCATGCGACGGGCAAGCGCTGGATGGTAGCTGACCTGGCCAAAGCCGCCGTTGCTGCCGGGGCTGATGGCTTGATGATCGAAGTCCACAACAACCCGGACAAGGCTTGGTGCGACGGGGCTCAGTCGATTACGCCGGCCATGTTCGCCGACCTCATGGATTCGCTCCGCAAACTGGCACCCGTCGTCGGCCGGGAAATATAAGGGATACAGGGGGAGACAATCATGGATAAGGAAGCTAGTGGTTTTGATACGAAACAGACTGTGGCCATCGTCGGCCTGGGCCTCATCGGCGGTTCCTATGCCCGCGGCCTGCGGCGCATCGGCGTCGGACATATCATCGCCATCGATCCCGATGAAAAAGCCCTCCAGCAGGCTAAGCAGGAAGGCATGGTCGATGAAATCTATACGGCTGGCAGTAAGGCATTGAAGCAGGCGGATCTGGTCATCTTTTGTACGGCCGCCGATGTGATGATACGGTTCCTGGCAGAGAATAAAGCCTTCTTTGCACCGGGGGCGGTCTTGACGGACGTAGCCGGTATCAAAGGAGATACGGCGACGGCCATTGCCGCTCTTCTCCCGGAAGGCGTCGATTTCGTGCCCGGTCACCCCATGGCAGGCCGTGAAGGCCGGGGGTATGCCATGGCCAGTGCCGATATCTTCAACGGTGCCAATTATATACTCGTCCCCATGGCGGGCAACGACGAAGACCATATCCGGGCTGTGAAGGATATGGCCATGGCCCTGGGCTGTTCCCACGTCGTCCGCGTGACGCCGGAAGACCACGACCGCTTCATCGCTTATACCAGCAGCCTGCCCCATGTCCTGGCGACGGCCCTGGTCAACAGCGAATCCATGAATACGCTGACCAAGTATTTTGTAGCCGGCAGTTTCCGCGATGGGACGCGGGTTGCCGACATCAATGCGCCGCTGTGGACCAAGCTGTTCTTATCCAATAAAGACAACCTCTTGTATGAAATCAACCGCTTCAGCGCAGCCCTGCAATCTTTCTCGACCATGCTGGCCGAAGAAGATGCCCAAGGGATGACCCGTTTTTTACAGCAAGCCGCTATGCGGAGAAGGGAATTAGTTCATGAAACACATTCACGTTGATTTAGGAAAAGACTCTTATGATATCCATATTGAAAATGGCCTTCTCGACCGGGCTGGCGATTATATCCGCAACCTGACGAAATCGCGGACCCTGGCCGTCATTACCGACTCGAACGTCGATGCCCTCTACGGACAGCGGCTGGAAACGGCCTTGACCGGTGCCGGCTTCCGCGTCCACCGCCTGGTCTTCCCGGCTGGAGAGGAACATAAATGCGCGGCGACGCTCCTCGACCTCTATCAGCAGCTCTCTGATTCCGGCATTACCCGCAGCGACTACGTCATCACCTTCGGCGGCGGCGTCACTGGCGACCTCGGCGGCTTCGCGGCAGCGACCTTCCTGCGCGGCATTCCCTTTATCCAGATTCCGACGACGATCATTTCCCAAGTCGACAGCAGTGTCGGCGGCAAAGTCGGCATCGACCTTCCCAGCGGCAAGAATCAGGCCGGCAATTTCTACCAGCCCAAAGGCGTCCTCATCGACCCGACCCTTTTACAGACCTTGCCCAAGCGCTTCATCCATGACGGCATGGGCGAAGTCATCAAATACGGCTGCATCCGCGACCTGGCCCTCTTTGAACTCTTAGAGAAACTCGATGATCAGTCTATCTTCGAGCATTGGGAAGAAATCATCGAACGCTGCTGTAAGAGCAAGGCCGACCTCGTCGAACGGGATGTCCTCGATATGGGCGAGCGCATGATCCTCAACTTCGGCCATACCATCGGCCACGCCATCGAAGGCTGTTACGGCTTCGGCCACTACACCCACGGCGAAGGCGTCGCTGCCGGCATGTCCATGCTGACCGGCGTCACCGAAGCCATGGGGCTGACGAAAGCCGGGACGACGGCGCGGCTGCGCAAGGTTCTCGAACAGTACGGACTGCCCACTGATGTCGATGCGTCGGCCGAAGACCTCATCCCTTACATCAGCAACGATAAGAAGATGCGCGGCAATCACATGACTCTCATCATCCTCAAAGAAATCGGCAAGGGCCGCCTGCTGCCGCTGGCTGCGGAAGACCTGCCGAAATACATCCGAAAGAAGGACGCCCAATGAATGTCATCATTACACCACATACCTTACAAGGGACGGTAGAAGCGCCCTCTTCCAAAAGCATCGGCCACCGCGACCTCATCTGCGCGGCTCTGGCCGAAGGGGAAAGCCTGGTCGACAACATTTCCTTATCCCAGGACATCGAAGCGACGTGTGATATCCTGCGGGCCTTAGGTGCCGCCATTACACCTGTCGTATCGCCTCATCCCGGACGGGCTGCCTATCGCGTCCAAGGCGGCTTGAAGCCTCAGGGGCAGCCGCTGGCCGTCGATGCCAATGAATCGGGATCGACCTTGCGCTTCCTCATTCCCGTCGCCATCCTCAGCGGCAATAAGGTTACTTTTTCCGGCAAAGGCCGCCTGGCCAAACGGCCGTTGACGCCGTATTATGAACTCTTTGATGAAAAGGGCATCACTTATGAAACGACGGAAGGCGCCCTGCCCCTGACCGTATCGGGGACCTTGCAGCCCGGGACGTATTCCCTGGCCGGCGATGTCAGTTCCCAGTTCTTCACGGGCCTGCTCATGACCTTGCCCCTTCTCGACGGCGACTCGGTCCTGCGCAGTACGACACCGCTGGAATCGGCCAGCTACGTCGACATGACCATCGACTGCCTGCGCCAGCACGGCATCGTCATTGATAAAGAATGGGACGGCTCCTACCGGATTCCCGGCAACCAGCACTATCGGCCAGGGACCTACGTCGTCGAAGGCGATTATTCCCAGGCCGCTTTCTGGCTCTCTGCCGGCAGCCTGGGCCGGGCTATCTGCTGCACGGGTCTGCGGTCGAAATCGTCCCAGGGCGACGAAGTCATCGTCTCCCTTATCCGCGACATGGGCGGCCAGGTCGAAGGCAAGACGGAATTGACGGCCTGCCCGTCGGACCTGGTTGGCCGGGTCATCGACGTCGAAGACTGCCCGGACCTGGTCCCGGTTCTGACCGTCCTGGCTTCCTGTGCCAAAGGCATTACCCGCATCATCCATGCCGGCCGGGTGCGGCTGAAAGAATGTGACCGCCTGCACGCCATGGCTACGGAACTCAACAAAATCGGCGGCGACGTCGAAGAAGAGGCAGAAGGCCTCATCATCCACGGCGTTGGCCGCTTTACCGGTGGTACGGTCAGCGGTTGGAACGACCATCGCATCGCCATGGCCCTGGCCGTCGCGTCTCAGCGCTGCAGCCAGCCGCTGCGCATCGAAGGGGCCGAATGTGTCCGCAAATCGTATCCGGAATTCTGGCAGGATTTCCAGGCATTAGGCGGCATCATCCAAAAGGAGGGGGAGTAAAATGAATACCTTTGGAAAAACGATCGGCCTTACGATTTTCGGTGAATCTCACGGCCTTTCTATCGGCGCCGTCCTCGACGGCCTGCCGTCGGGCGAGGCCATCGACTGGGACGCCGTTCGGACCGAAATGGCCCGCCGCGCGCCGGGGAAGAATAAAATGTCCACGGCCCGCTCGGAAAAAGATGCCTTTGAAGTGCAAAGCGGCTTTTTCAACGGCCATACGACGGGGACGCCGCTGTGCGCTATCATCCGCAACAGTGACCAGCACTCGCGGGATTACGACCAGCTGCGCCACATCATGCGGCCTGGCCATGCCGATTATTCCGGCAAGATACGCTATGGCGGTTTCAACGATTACCGCGGCGGCGGCCACTTCTCAGGCCGTCTGACGGCGCCCCTGGTCTTTGCCGGTGCCGTCGCTTCGCAGATACTGGCCCGCCACGGCATCACTGTAGGCTCCCATATCCTGCGCCTGGCCGGCATCGCCGACAAGCCCTTTGATGCTGCCGGGGAAACAGCAGAAACCCTGCAGGCGCTGAAAAAAGAAACACTGCCCGTCCTCGATAAGGCCCAGGCCGGCCCGATGGAAGAAAAAATCCTGGAGGCCAAGAACGACCTCGATTCGGTCGGCGGCGTCATCGAATGTATGGTGACAGGTCTTCCTGCCGGCATCGGTGACCCGTTCTTCGACTCCGTCGAAAGCCAACTCAGTCACATGATGTTCTCCGTACCGGCCGTCAAGGGCATCGAATTCGGCGACGGCTTCGCCCTGGCAGACCTCCGCGGCTCCCAGGCCAACGACGCCTTTTATTACGATGGCGATGCCGTCAAGACCCGGACCAACCACAACGGAGGCATCAACGGCGGCATCACCAACGGCATGCCCGTCGTCTTCCGCCTGGCCGTCAAGCCGACGGCGTCGATCAGCCAGAAACAGGAAACCATCGACACGGACACGAAGGAAAACTGCGACCCCGTCATCAAGGGCCGCCACGATCCCTGCATCGTCCAGCGCGCCATTCCCGTCGTCGAAGCGGCCGCTGCCTGGGCCATCCTCGACGTCTGCCTGTCGGAGAAAGGGCGGTGCTGGTAATGGATGCGTCTGAAGATATGCCATTGAACATCGCCTGTTTCGGCCAGCCCGGCTCGTATACGTATGAAGCCATGAAGTCCTATTTTGCCGGCAAGAATATTTTGCCTGCTTATGGCTCTCACTTTGAAGACGTCGTTCAGGCCGTTGCTACCCGGCAGGCCCGCTACGGCGTCCTGCCCATCGAGAATTCGTCGACTGGCGGCATCACCGACGTATATGACCTCATCCATCGTTACGACTGCTGCGTCGTCGGAGAAAAATATGTCAAAGTAGAGCATTGCCTCTTGACCCTGCCAGGGACGAAACTCGAAGACATCCGCGAAGTCTATTCTCATCCGCAGGGACTCAACCAGTGCCGGAGTTACCTCAAACACCACGGCGAATGGCAGCTCCACCCCTATTTCAGTACCTCTCAGAGTGCCGAACAGGTTCAAAAAATGGGGGACCCCCATATCGCTGCCATTGCCAACAAGACGGCAGCTGATATGTACGGCCTCGATGTCCTGGTGGAACATATTAATGACAATACCATGAATTATACGCGGTTCTTCATCATCGCCGCCGATATGGAACAGTCGCCAGAGGCCGACAAGATCACCCTGGTCCTGACGACACAGCACCGGCCAGGCGCCTTGTATCACGTCCTGGGCTACTTCTTCTATAACGGCATGAACATGACTCATCTGGAATCGCGGCCCCTCAAGGGCCGGCCCTTTGAATACTTTTTCCACATCGACGTCATGGGCAACCTGCGCAATCCGGCGACATCCCGGGTCCTGCGCAATTTGGCAGAACACTGCAATTATTTTAAAATCTTAGGGAATTACGTATCCGACCAAGGAGGAAATGTAGATGAAATTAGGCGTCATCGGGGCTAAGTTAGGTCATACGGCTTCCCCAGCTATCCACGAAAAATTATTCAGGATTTTACAGGTCGAAGGGCAGCATCAGTACGGCGTCTTAGAAATGGACCGCAGCGATATCCCAAATGAACTTCAGCGCCTGCGCGACGAAGGGTATACGGGGGCCAATGTCACCATTCCCTACAAACTCGACGTCATGCCGTACTTGACGGATATTTCCCGCGAAGCCCGCATCATCGGAGCTGTCAACACGCTCCATTTTACAGATAACGGGATTTTTGGCTATAATACAGACTACAGCGGCTTCGGTCGCTCCCTGGAACATGCCGGTATCGGCATCCAAAAGAAGGACTGCGTCGTCCTCGGTTCTGGTGGCGCTGCCCGGGCCATCATCCAGTATTTGTCCGACAGCGGAGCCAAGTCGATTACCGTCGTATCCCGCCATCCTCACTCGAAGACGGAATTCGATGCGTTCACCAAAAAAATCGGTGCCGATACCATCGATTATGAGGACTTTGAATATTCTCAGGGCGGCGACGTCCTGGTCAACTGCACGCCAGTCGGCATGTTCCCTGACGTCAACGGCTGCCCTG
Source organism: Megasphaera indica (assembly GCF_046614755.1). NCBI lineage: Bacteria > Bacillati > Bacillota > Negativicutes > Veillonellales > Veillonellaceae > Megasphaera > Megasphaera indica. The sequence continues at coordinate 82,432 of NZ_JBKKJR010000003.1, read as the reverse complement.
CATCGGAACGTATCATCGCCGCCTTTCCGGCTGTCGTCGATATCGTCTATAATCCGAAAGACACGCAGATTTTGCAGGCCGCCCGTCGCCACGGCGCCAAGACCCTGAACGGCATGTACATGCTCGTCGCGCAGGCCATCGGTTCGGAAGAAATCTGGATGGGCCGGACTATCGATTCGTCTGTGATTGAACAAATTGCCAAGGAGATGGAATCTTATTATGAATGATAAGGTCAATATTGTCCTCATCGGCATGCCTGGATGCGGTAAGAGTACTTTAGGGAAAGCTTTGGCGAAACGCTTAGGACGTGATTTCTACGACGCCGACGACGTCATCGTAGAACAGGAAGGTAAAACCATCCCGGAACTCTTTGCCGTCAGTGAAGACTGCTTCCGCGATGCCGAAGTCCGAGCCAGTCGTACGCTGGCTGCCAAGCAGGGCGTTATCATTGCCTGTGGCGGCGGCGTCATCAAACGTCCGGAAAATATGGCTATTTTAAAAAAGACGGGCAAAGTATTTTTCATCGACCGTTCACCAGATGATATCGTCTCCGATGTAGATGTAGCTGTCCGCCCCTTATTAAAAGAGGGCCGGCAGAAAGTCTACCGGCTCTACGAAGAACGCATCACACTTTACCGTGAAGCGGCTGATTATTGCATTGTCAATGATAAAAGCATGGAAGAAGTACTCTATGCCCTTGAAGCACTAATCAGAAATATATGAAGGCCTCAGTGAAGGGCCCGCAGGATTTGTTGCAATGTCGTGACTTCCAGCTGGCCCGGTGCAGAGGCTTTTTTAGCCGAACCGAAGGTCAGGGCAGAGCCGAAGATTTCCCCGCTGATGCGGCTGATGGCGCCGAGTTTGCCCATGGACATGGTGATGATCGGTTCATCGGGGTACTGGGATTTGACGGCTTCTGTTGCCGACAAGAGGGTCAGGACGTCTTTAGCCGAGTTCGGCATGCAGGCCAGTTTGGCCACATCGGCGCCGAGTTTCTTCATGCCCATGAGGCGGCCGGTGATTTCATCGAAAGACGGTGTCTTGTCGAAGTCATGGTTGCTCATGATGACCGTTACGCCGTGTTCTTTCGCAACGGCCAGGATTTTTTCGATGCTGGCGCGGTCGCGGAAGTATTCGACGTCGACGGCATCGACTTTACCGCTTTTAATAGCGTAGCCGATGAGGTCGAAATAGTAGCTTTCAGGAACTTCCGTTTCGCCACCTTCTTCTTTAGTACGGAACGTGAACAGGATAGCGCCGTTTGGCAATTCCTGGCGGACAGCGGCCAAAGCTTCGCCGACAGCGTCGAGGGACGTGACGTCTTTCAAGAAGTCGATGCGCAGTTCGACGACGTCGTAGATTTTATCCTGGAGATAGCGGCATTCCTGGACGAGTTCGTTCGTAGAATGACCGACAAGGGGGACACAGATTTTAGGCATGCCATTGTCGAGGGCAACATTGCCGATTTTGACCATACGTTGAATTCCTCCTCTTGTGAGTAGTTGCAGTGGATTTTTCTTTCATGACGCTATTATAGCGCAAAAATGATAAGTTGTTAGCCCCTAATAACAAAAAGCGGGGCCGTCATACGAAGATTTATATCATCATGCGAAACACCTTGTGCTTTATAGTTTGTAGAAAAGACCTTTAAATTTAAACCCATCCGCTAACAACTAACAACTAGCCACTAACAACTTGAAAGGGGCTGTCGTCTATGCGACAGCCCCTTTTGTACACTCACTTTTCGTCCATGATGGCGATAGGTCCTCGTTCGCCTGTCCGGATGCGGACGGCATCGTTCAGGCGGTAGATGAAGATCTTGCCGTCGCCCGGTTTGCCTGTCTTGCAGACTTTCTGGGCGACTTCGACGACTTTGTCGACCGGCACTTCACAGACGACCGTTTCGACTTTGATGCCTGGCAGGAGGTTGATGTTGTACCGCTGGCCGCGGTAGACTTCGACGTAGCCTTTCTGGAGGCCGCAGCCGAAGACCTGGCTGACAGTCATGCCCATGACACCGATGTTGTTCAGGGCTTCTTTGAGCTCTTCCAATTTACTCGGACGAGTGATGATTTCTACTTTTGTAATCGGATGTTCTTCCATTCGTATCACCTCTATAAGTTACGACCGTTAATGCCTGCGGTGTTGACGGCGGCATTGTCCAAGGATGCATTGCCGAGCGGCGTCGCCGGCGTTTCGCCGAAGGGGCTGCCGGACATGATAGCATAATTATAACCCCGTTCGCCGTGTTCGCCAATGTCCAGGCCTGTGATTTCTTCATTCTTATCGGTGCGGACCGTCATGAAGAGGCTGATGATCTTGAAGATGATGAACGTGCCGACAATGGCCAGGGCGTAAGCGACGACAGTGGAAATAATCTGAGCGACGAGCAGATCCGAGCTGCCGTAGAAGAGGCCGTCAGCCCCGGCCGGGTTGACTTCCGTCGTAGCCCAGATGCCGGTGGCGATGGAGCCCCATGTACCGCCGATACCGTGGATACCGAAGGCGTCGAGGGAATCGTCGTAACCGAGTTTAGCTTTGACGACGGCGACGGCGAAGTAGCAGATGATACCGCCGACAGCGCCGATAATCAAGGCCGGCAGGGGAGCGACGAAGCCGGCTGCCGGTGTGATGGCAACCAAGCCGGCGATGCAGCCCGAAGCGGCGCCGAGGATGGTCGGTTTACCCTGGACAATCCATTCGACAGCGACCCAGGTGACCGTAGCTGCAGCGGCAGCGGCCTGAGAAGCGATGAACGCGCTGGCAGCCAGTGCGTTGGCGCCGAGAGCACTGCCGGCGTTGAAACCGAACCAGCCGAACCAGAGGAGGGCTGCGCCGAGGACGGTCATAGGCAGGTTATGCGGAACCATGGGGATTTTCCCATAGCCATAGCGTTTGCCCAGGAGGACGCAGAGGGTCAGGCCCGAAACACCGGAGAGGATGTGGATGACCAGGCCGCCGGCGAAGTCGAGGGCACCGAGTTTAGCCAGGAAGCCGCCGCCCCAGACCCAGTGTGCCATGGGGTTGTAGATGAAGATAGCCCAGAGCAGGATGAAGACGACGAAAGCGTGGAACTTCATGCGTTCGGCGAAAGCGCCGGTGATCAGGGCCGGTGTGATGACGGCGAACATGCACTGGAAGGCGACGAAAGCCATTTCCGGAATCGTCCCGTTTTCCAGGACAGCCATGCCGACGCCGGTAAGACCGACTTTATCAAGAGAACCGATGAAACCATTAATATCCGTACCGAAGGTCATGGCATAGCCGATGAGGATCCATTCTACGGAAATCATGGCGACGATGAAGAAGCTCTGCATAATCGTCGTCAAGACGTTCTTGTTGCGGACCATGCCGCCGTAGAAGAAGCCAAGGCCCGGTGTCATGATGAATACCAGGGCTGCGCTGATGAGGACCCAGGCCGTATCGCCTGTATCGATCGTCCCCGGATCGGAAGCGAAGGCTGCCGGCGCTGCCATGAGCAGACACGGGAGCAGCACTCCTAAACGTGACCATAATTTTTTCATAATTCCCAACCTCCTGACAAATAAAAAAGATGCCTTTCCTGATGGAACCATCAGGGAAAAGACATCATTGTCTACTGTCATATTTTATTATCGCCAGAATATACGAAAAGCCTGGGAAGATAGTTTATGCTCTCTCTTTCCAGGCTCCTTTGCCGCTTCTATTCTGTTGATGAAATTATTATATAAGTAAAAACGCGTCATGTCAATAACTTTTTTTGAAATTCTTTCAATAAAAGTTAGGATATATTGATTTTAGTAACGAACAGATAAAAAGTATATCATTCAGACGAAAAGAATGTGCCCCAGGAAAATATAGAAAGTCAGGGATACGGCGCTCAGGGCCGTCGTGTTCATGACGACCTGCGTGGCGTAATCGGGGTTGTTATCGAACTCGATGGCAAACAGGGCCGTATTGACGGCCGTCGGGATGGCACAGTAGATGAGGAAGACCGTGGCACTGACGGCTGTGAACGTGCTGGGCCGGAAGGCATTGGCCAGGTAGATCATGGCCAGGCCGATGAGGGGCAGGGCCGTCATCTTGAGGATGCTGACAATCCAGACGTCCTTGTCGAGCCATTGGATCTTCGTCTGCGACAACTGGGCACCGATGCTGACCATGGCCAGGGGCAGGAGGGCCTTGCTGGCCATATCCATGATAGGCCACAGGAAGAAGTCCTTGGCGTCCCAGCCGACGTAGCGGGCGATGAGGGCCGCAGCCAGGACATAGAGTAGGGGCATGTGGAACATAACAGATAGCGTATCCCTGGCCGTCAGGCGGCCCCGGCCGGCCTGATAGAGGCCGAGCGTGTTGAGGGAAATGCTCTGGATCATGAAGATGATGATCTGTACGACCATAGCTTCGGCCAGATACGGCGTCTGGCCGTTGACGACGAAGGGGTCGTGGGAAAAGACGAGGATGATCAGGGCGACACCGAGATTTCCCGTGTTGTTGAACATGAAGGCATTGCGGCACGATTCCAGCATGGCTGCATCGTAGTGGCGGATATGGCCGACGATGTTGGCGATGACGAAGCAGATGACCATGAAGATGGCGATGGCCGCGATGATGTTGATGCTCGTCGCCGGGAATTGCGTCGTATAGATATTGGTAAAGATGAAACTGGGGATGACCAGGAAAAACATGAGCTTCGATAAGGTCTTTACGTCGAGGTGAAATTTCTTATCGAGGAAATAACCGAGGACGACGAGAAAGAAAATGGGAAGCATCGTGTGTTCGATGATGAACCAGAATACCATGAGGGGTATCACTCCTTTTTCAAGATGGATACCCCTCATTATACGCTCAATATGGAATTAGACAACTGGGAAGCTCAGGCATAACTTTCAAAGTAATAGACGATGGTGAGCATCGTTTCGCACATGTACTTCAAGGCGTTGCTGTCCCAATGGAATTCCGGCGAATGGCCGATGACCGGCGCGTCGCTGTAGACGCCGACGTAGTAGAACGAGCTGGGCACGGCGGCGCTGAAATAAGCGAAGTCTTCCGAGCCGGAGCCGCGCTTCAAGGGGACCAGGTCGACGCGGTGGGAACAGTGGTCCTGGAGGATGTGGACGACCCGGTCGGTGACGCCGTCGTCATTGACGCAGACTGGCGAGAAGGGGACGACGTCCAGGTCGAAGGTGCCGCCGTAAGTGGTAGTGACATTTTTCAGGATGGCCTGAATGGCGTCGAGGATGCGTTTCCGCTTTTCTTCGTTATATGTCCGCAGGGTCCCTTTCAGTTCGGCCGTTTCCGGGATGACGTTCGGGTTGTGGCCGGCCTGGAACTGGCCGAAGGTGAGGACGACGCCGTCGCCGTCGGCATGGCAGTTGTAGACGAAGTTCTGGATGGACTGGATGATGTCGATGCCCATCTGGATGGGGCTGATGCACAGGGACGGCTGGGAGCCGTGGCCGCCGCGGCCGTGGAGGGTGATGGTGAAGTCGTCACAGGACGCCGAAATCTCACCGCGGCCGATGCCGACGTACCCCTTGGGCAGGCTGCCGGCGACGTGCAGGCCCAGGGCATAGTCGACGCGGGGGTTGTTGAGGATGCCGGCGTCGATCATGCGGGCGGCGCCGCCGTTGCCTTCTTCTGCCGGCTGGAAGGCCAGGCGGATCGTGCCGCGCAGGCAGTCTTTGTGCTTGTTGAGGATTTTGGCGACGCCCAGGAGATTGGCTGCATGGCCGTCATGGCCGCAGGCGTGCATGACGCCGTCGACGAGGGACGAATAAGGGCAGTCGAATTTTTCCGTCAGCGGCAGGGCGTCGATATCGGCCCGCAAGAGGATGACCGGACCGGGCAGGGCGCCGTGGATCAGGCCGGTGACGCCTGTGCCGGCGATGATTTTAACGTCTTCGATGCCCATGAGGGACAGTTCCTGGAAAATCGTCTTGCACGTATCGAATTCTTTTTCACTCAATTCCGGATGGGCATGGAAATATTCGCGCATTTCCATCATATAAGGTAAAGTCTTGCGCACGGCTTCGTGAATATTAAATGTCGGTGTGTATCTATCGTTCATAGGTCAGTCCTCCTTCATTGAGCCCGATGCATTTTCTATATATGTATATATTATTCTATAATAAAACAAAAAATCCTGCCACCAGGGCAGGACTTTTTTTAGGCACTCTTTCGTCGGAACAGGCTGTGCTTTTCCATGAAGACGAAAAGAATCGGGATAATGACCAGTGTGAAGACTGTCGATGTCAGCAGGCCGCCGATGACGACGACGGCCATACTGGCCCGCGTTTCCGCCCCGGCCGTCATGGACAGGGCCGTAGGCAGCATGCCGACGACCATGGTCAGGGTGGTCATGAAGATAGGACGCAGCCGGACGCGGCCGGCCTGGATGACGGCGCTGCGCGGGTCCAGGCCCTGTTCGTGCATGAGGGTCAGCGTATAGTCCAGGAGGAGCGTCCCATTCTTGGCGACCAGGCCATCCATGACCAGGATGCCGATGAGGGAATAGAGGTTCAGCGTATTATTGGTCAAGAAGAGCAGGAACAGGGAGCCGATGAGGCCCAGCGGCAGCGAGAACATGCGGATGAATGGCGTCTTGACCGATTCATAGAGGATGGCCAGGATCATGAATATCAGGATGAGCGACAGGAGCAGGGCTTCGCCCAAGTCCGTGAAGGTCGTCGTCATCTGGTCGGCCTGGCCGGTGAAGCGGAAAGTCACGCCGTGCAGGTCCATGGCGTTCAGGTGATTCGTCACATCCTGGATGACCTCGTTCAGCGGCCGTCCCTGAGGCGAGCCGCCGAGGGTGATGCTCCGTTCCTTGTCAGTCCGGCGGATCGTCACCGGTCCTGTCCCGGCCTGGACCTTGGCTACGTCGGCGATGTAAATGATGTGGCCGTTGACGTTGAGGGGAATCGTTTCCAAGTCGGACAGGCGGAAGGCGTCGGCCCCTTTGAGGCGGACGTAGATATCCGTGTCGTTGTTGTCGTTTTTGGCGTCATTGGCCAGGACGCCGGCTTTCTGGCCGCTGATGGCATTGGAAAAGGTGTCGTTCAGATCGCTCAGGGACGTGCCGTATTGTTTCAGCTTATTGCGGTCGACGACGAGCTGGTATTCGGGCATGCCGTCCTGGTAGGAGCTGCTGATGTCGCGCAGGCCGGCGATGTCGGTCTTCATCATCTGTTCGATAGCCCGTGACTGGGCCAGCAGGGCCTCGCTGTCCTTGCCGCGCAGTTCCAGGCGAAGGTTGCCTGAACCGCCGCCGAAGCCGCCTGTCGTCCCGGATACGGAAGCCTGGGCTTCTTTGACCCGGACGTCGCCGTCATAGATGTGGTCCGCAGCAAAGCGGCGTACGTCGTTGGTAACTTGCCATATCGTCCGCGACCGGTCGCGCCGGTCTTTCAGCGTTACCTGGATATTGGCCTGGTTCAGGCTCTTGCCGCCAATCATCGACGTATAGTACGTGACTTCCGGGACCGTCTTCAAGTAATCTTCGAGCTGGCGCGCTACTTTATCCGTCCGCGTCAGATTGGCATTGGTCGGCAGTTCGACGGTGATGCGGAAACTGCTTTCGTCAGTCTGGGGCATGAATTCCGAACCGACCAGGCCCGTCGGGATCAGGGCCGCTGCGGCGATGAACAGGACCATGACGGGGATGACCAGCTTTTTGGCGTGATCCAGGCTCCAGGTCAGGATAGACGTATAGTGGTTGCGGGCGCTTTCTTCGATGGCGTCCATTTTATGCCAAATCGGTTTGTCCGGGATTTTCAGGCCCAGGCGGAACAGGCGCGATGCCAGCATCGGCGTCAGCGTAAAGGAAACGAAGAGGGAAAAGAGTGTGGCAAAGACGATGGTCAGGCCGAACTGTTTGAAATACTGGCCGACCATGCCCGTCATGAAGGCAATAGGCAGGAAAACGATGACATCGCAGAGGGTGATGGCGATAGCAGCCATGCCAATTTCCGACCGGCCGTGAAGGGCTGCTGATTTTGGTGCTTCGCCCTGCATGAGGTGGCGGTGGATGTTTTCCAATACGACAATCGAGTCGTCGACGAGGATGCCGATGCACAGGGCCATGCCCATGAGGGACATCATGTTAAAGGTGAAGCCGGCCAGGTACATGGCAAAAAAAGTAGAAATCAGGGATGTCGGAATGGCAATCATGACGGCCAGCGTCGACCGCCAGCCCCGGAGGAAGAAGAACAGGACCAGCCCTGTCGTGCACAGGCCTTCGATGAGGGTCTGCAAGGTATTGTGCAGGGAATTGCGGATATACGAAGCCGATTCATTGGTAATGGTAAAGGTATAGTCCGGATTGTCCTGGCGCAGTTCGTCCAGCTTTTTGGTTACATTGTCGACCGTGTTGACGACGTTGGCATCGCTGTTCTTGTAAATGGCCATGACGACAGCATCGTCGCCGTTGACGCGGGCATAACGCGTGACCCGCTGGTCCTGGCGCTTGATGGAGGCGACCGCCGTAATGGGAATCTTGGCACCCTTGGCATTGGTGACCTGAATCTGGGACAGTTCGCTTTCATCGGCGTACTGGGCTTTGACGCGGACGTCCGTCGTCGTGCCTGACGAATAAATCGTCCCCGACGGCATGAGGACGTTTTCCGCTTTCAAGGCTTTGACGACTTCTGCCAGGGTCATATCGTAGTGGATGAGCTTGTCCTTGTCGATTTCGACGGCGATTTCCTTATCACGGCCGCCGTTGAGCTCGATTTCCGAGACGCCATCGGCCTGCTGGAGGACATCTTGGAAATCATTTTCTGTCTTGCTGTAGATATCGTCCAGGGAGTGGGAAGATTGGACGGCGACGTACATGATCGGCGTCGCGTTGACGTCGCGCTTGATGACGACTGGCTCGTCGATATCGTCAGGCAGGCTGCCGCGGATGGCATTGATTTTTTTCGTAGCGTCGATGGCTGCCGCATCGGCATTGGCCGAAAAATCAAGCTCCAGCGTAATCCGGGCCTGGCCGTACGATGCCGTCGACGTCATATGTTTTAAATTAGACACAGAAGACAGAGCGTCTTCGGCAGGCTTGACGACCTGCTGTTCGACGGAATCGGCATTGGCACCGGGGTAGGAAATGGACACGGTGACGTACGGTGTGTTCAAGGCCGGCAGCAGTTCAACGCCGATGCGGTAGAAACTGAACAGGCCGAGGACGACGAAGAAGGCGATGACCATAGTGATGCCGATAGGGCGGTCGATAGAAAACTTAGTCAAATTCATGACGGTCACTGCCTTTCTTCGATGGATACGGTCGTACCGTCTTTGAGGCGGGCCAAATTGGTCGTGGCGATGACGTCACCGTCATCGAGGCCGTCCGTGATTTCGATATAATCGTCGTTGCGCAGGCCCGTCGTGACCGTGCGGAGTTCGATCGTATCGTCAGGCCTGATGACGCAGACCTGAGCCTTCCCATCCTGTTCCGTCAAGGCGTCTTTGGGGATGAACAGGGTATCCGGTTTCTGCAGGACGTCGATGGACGACTGGGCGAACATGCCGCCGCGCAGCTTCGCGTCCGGCTGGGCCAGGGTGATGCGGACGACGTAGGTCTTGGTCGTATCGTCCATGGCCGGGCTGACGTAGGTAATATAGCCGTCGTAGTCCTGGGCCAGGGACTCGATGGACACGCTGACGGGCATCCCCTGCTGGATGGCGGCGACGTCGGCTTCGGACAGGGAACAGTCGATGTACATGCCGCTCGTATCGGTAATGGTCAGGACTTTCGTGTTGGCCGCGGCCATGGCGCCGACTTCGGCGTTGCGGTAGGTGACGACGCCGGCCCGCGGGGCCCGCAGGGTCATGTCGTCGAGCTGTTGGGTCAGGCTGTCGACGGTATAGCCGGCTTTGGCCTGGGCGGCATATTTACTGGCCACGCTGGCCGGGACGTCGCCGACGTTCTGTGATTCCAGGTTGTCCAGGGCCGATTTGGCGACGATCAGGGCCTGATAGGCTGTATCCAGTTCCTGCTGGGAAATGGCGCCTTCGTTTTTCAGGACGGCATAGCGGTTGTAATTCATCTTGGCCGTGTCGTATTCGACTTCTGCTTTTTGCAGGTCTGACCCGAATTGCGATTCCGCAGCCTTGGAATCGGCGACGGCCTGTTTCAGGGCGGCTTTATCCTGATTGAGGGTCAGGTTCGTGTCGGCCGTATCCTGGATGAGCAGGACCTGGCCCGGCGCGACGACATCGCCGAGATTGACGGCAACATCGGCGATTTTACCGGCGTATTTCGTGGAAATGTCGACCTGGGCGACGGGAACGGTCTGGCCGGATAGGGAAATCTTGCGCTTCATATCCTGGCGGGTCACGGTATACGCCGTGACCGATACGTTCTGGGCCGTGCCTTTTACTTTTGGGACGGCACTGGAATGGCTATAGAAATAAATGGCTATACAAGTCAGGAGAAAGATGAGGCCAAAGGCGATGGCCTTGGCCCGCGGGCTTTTTGGGAAATGGAAAGATGGCTGATTCATGGACAGGACTCCTATCGATGTGTTGTTTCTATCATAATGAGTCATTCTTTAAATAGCAACGATTTTTAGAAAATGCTTGCGAAAAATTTACGAAAACTTATATTTCGCCTTCTCTATAATACTATAATAGGGGATACCATCAGGAACCTGCGAAAGTTACGGGACTATGATATAATTTGGACATATGAATAGAAAGGATTGTGAAAGATATGCATGTCGATACACAGTTAGAAGCGGCTCTGCGGGCCCTCGACCATTGGCCTCGGTTCCGCCTGCGCCTTTTTTTTGAAGGCATCGTTGTCGGGATATTATCAGGAACGGTTATCAGCTTTTTTCGCTGGGGCCTGGAAATGGGGACGGTCTGGCGCCAATGGATCTATGCCAACGTCCTGGCCAGTGGCGGCATACTCCTGAACTTGGCCTGGTTCGGCGTCTTATTGGCGGCGGCCCTGCTCTTATGGCGCCTGGGGATTTATGAACCCAATGCCGGCGGCAGCGGCATCCCCCAGGTAAAAGGCGTTATCTTGGGGGCCATCCGCATGCGCTGGCTGCGCATCCTCTGGGTCAAGCTCGTCGGTGGCATCGTCGGCATCGGCCTGGGCTTGTCCCTGGGCCGCGAAGGGCCGTCCATCCAGATCGGCGCCGTGACGGCCCAGGGCCTGAGCCGGGCCTTGGGGCGGACGCGCATGGAAGAACGCTACCTCATCACGGCCGGTGCCAGTGCCGGTCTGGCGGCGGCCTTTAATGCGCCCTTGGCCGGCGTCATGTTCGCCCTGGAAGAACTGCACCGCAATTTTTCCGGCGTCGTCCTGGCGCCGTCCATGGCAGCGGCCCTGCTGGCGACCATGGTCAGCCGCTACGTCTTCGGCCGGGCGCCGGTCTTCCATTTCGGCATGCTGCCGCCGTTTCCCCTGCGCTACATGTGGCTCGTGGTCATTCTGGGAATCATTATTGGCTTGGCCGGCGTCGTCTTCAACAAGGGCTTGCTGAATATTCATTATTTCTATGATTTACCTGTCTTTCGCAATAATTATATGCGCATTGCCTTTGCCTTATGCATGGCCGGCGTCTTGGGCTATGTCTTCCCGGAAGTCCTGGGCGGCGGCAACGACCTGGTCAACAGCCTCTATACCCTGCCCTTATCGCTGAAACTCTTTGCCGGCCTGCTCATCGGGAAGTTCCTCTTCACCCTGGTCAGCTATGGCTGCGGCGTCCCTGGCGGCTTTTTCCTGCCCATGCTGGTCCTGGGCGCGCTGACAGGCGGCATTACGGGCATCATCTTTGTCCACTTGGGCCTCATTTCCTCGTATTACTTGTCCAACATCGTCGTCATCTCCATGGCTGCCTTTTTTGCGGCCTCTGTTCAGTCACCGGTGACAGGAACCATTCTCATCATGGAAATGACCAGTTCTTATGAACACCTGCTTGTCCTCTGTACGGCGTCATTGGTCGCACTGGTCGTAGCTCAGCTCTGCCAGGGCGAACCGATTTATGAAGCTTTATTGCAGCGGAACCTGGCCAAGAATAAGCCCGTCTTATCGTCGGAAGAACGGCGTAATCTCCTGGAACTGACCGTATCCAGCGGCAGTCAGGCCGATGGGAAATATGTCGGCCGCATTGCCTGGCCGGCCCATACGGTCATCGTCGACATCAAGCGCGGCAGTGGAGATATCATCCCTGATGACGATACCTGTCTGCGGGCAGGAGACTTCATTTACGTCCTCACCGATTCCATAGAAGGGGCTGAATCCATAAGAAATATTGTGGAGAAGACGAAGAGCTAAAATAGGTAAAAATGCATAATAATTATAAAAAACTAGTACCAGGTACTAAAAAATACATCTCAAAGTTGAGCATTAACGGACATACGCTGTTTAAACGGTGTGCAGAATGAAGAATAAATACGTCAAAAACGAATTATAATTATCTATTTTTTTGACTTATAGTGGGAAGTTTGTTATAATTCAGGACGTACTTGATATTGTGTTCGTTCAAAGAGGTGGTTTTTTGAGAAATCGTATACTGATATTAATGACAACAATCTGCATGTTCGCGTTTACATCCCTGGCTTGTGCCAGCGTTCAATTGGGTATGAGTGGCTCTGTCGTACAGAGCGTTCAATATATGCTTCAGGATACGGGCTATCTGTCCGGTAGTGCTGATGGTGATTTTGGTCCCTCGACAGAAGCTGCTGTCGAACAGTTCCAGGCTGACCACGGCCTCACGGCAGACGGCGTCGTCGGCTCCCAGACCATGGAAGCCCTGTCGGAAGCCAGTGGCCGTCCGATCCCTGAAGAATCGTCTTCGACGGAAGGCTATCAGCGTCGTCTTGTCATGGAAGCTACGGCTTACACCGCTGAAGATGGCGGCGGTGATGGCTACACGGCAACGGGACAGTATCTCCAGCGCGGCATGGTTGCCGTCGACCCCGATGTCATTCCCCTCGGCTCGCAGCTCTACATTGAAGGCTATGGCTATGCCGTAGCTGCCGATACGGGCGGAGCTATCGTCGGTGACCGCATCGACCTGGCCATGGATTCGACCAGCGAAGCCCTCGACTTCGGCCGTCGTGATGTCGTTGTCTATGTATTAGGTTAATACGAGCTTGTTTGATAAAAGAGGCGTCTTTATGTGACAGCCTCTTTTTTTTCGCCCCGTTTTGTGTTATCCTTAAATGGACATTATATAGTTATGGAATTCAGGGAGGCTATAACTGGATGAAAAATACTATTGCACTTATCCTCGCTGCCGGCAAGGGGACGCGTATGAAGTCGAAGTTCCCCAAGGTTTTGCACAAAGTCGGCGGCGTCCCGATGGTCGAACAGGTACTGCGGGCTGTCAAAGCAGCTGGGACGCAGCGCCAGGTCGTCGTCGTCGGGTTTGGCGGTGAAACGGTCCGGGATTACCTCGGTGATCAGGCCGAAACTGTCATGCAGAAAGAACAGCTCGGCACAGGCCATGCTGTCCTGCAGGCAGAACCGCTGCTCCAGGGGGAAGCTGGCACCCTCCTCGTAACCTGTGGCGATACGCCGCTGGTCACGAAGGAAACGTTTACAGCCCTTATCGACTGCCATGAACAGAGCGGCGCTGCAGCGACGGTCCTGACGGCACATATGCCGGATCCGACCGGTTACGGCCGCGTCATCCGCGATGAAAAAGGGCAGGTCGTCAAAATCGTCGAACAGAAAGACGGCACGCCGGAAGAACTGGCAGTCGACGAAGTAAACGCCGGCATTTACTGCTTTGATATGTCTCTCTTGTGGGATATGCTTCACAACGTCACCAATGACAACGCGCAAGGCGAATACTATCTGACCGATATCATCGGCATGCTCGTATCGGCAGGCAAAGTCGTCAGTGCCTTTGCTGCGCCGTCCTATGCGGAAACACTCGGTGTAAACTCGCGTCAGCAGATGGCTGAAGCCGAACGGGTCCTGCGCCAGCGTAAACTGGATGAACTCATGACCGATGGCGTTTCCATCATCGATCCGAATAACACCTATGTAGATACGACGGTCACCGTCGGCCGCGACACCGTCCTTTATCCGGGGACGATCCTCGAAGGCGATACGGTCATCGGCGAAGGCTGCCAGGTCGGCCCGTACGTCCGCATGACTAACGTCAAGATGGGCGATGACGACCATGTCCAGTTCATGTATGCTCATGACTGCGAAATCAAGAACGGCTGTGAAATCGGCCCGTTCGTCCATTTCCGGCCCAATACGGTCATCGGCAATCAGGTCAAAGTCGGCAACTATATGGAAGTCAAGAACTCCACCGTCGGCGATGGCACGAAACTGCCGCACCTCAGCTACATCGGCGACAGCGATGTCGGCAGTGGTGTCAATATCGGCTGCGGGACGATCACTGTCAATTACGACGGCAAGATCAAACACCGCACGACCATTGGCGACCATGCCTTCGTAGGCTGCAACAGCAACCTCGTCGCACCGGTCAAAGTCGGCGACTATGCCTATGTCGGCGCCGGTTCGACGATTACCAAAGATATTCCGGCCAAAGCCTTATCCGTTGCCCGGGCACGGCAGCGCAACATTGAAGGCTGGGTCAAGGAAGATACATATAAAAAATAACAATTAATCACTACTTACACAGGGAGGCTCACTATGAGTTACGAAGACGGGAAAAAGCTGAAGATTTTTACGGGGAATGCCAATCCGGAATTGGCCAGGGAAATTGCCGATTACCTCGGTTTGGAACTGGGCAAAGCCTTTGTTGGCAAATTCAACAATGGTGAAATCCAGGTCATGATCGACGAAAGTGTCCGCGGTAAGGACGTATTCGTCATCCAGCCGACTTGCCAGCCGGCCAATGACACCCTGATGGAACTGCTCATCATGGCAGATGCCCTCAAACGCGCTTCGGCTAAACACATTACCGCCGTTGTTCCGTATTATGGTTATGCACGTCAGGACCGCAAGACCCGCGGCCGTGAACCGATTACATCCAAACTGGTTGCTGATTTGATGACGACTTCCGGTATTACCCGCGTCGTTACTATGGACTTGCATGCCGGCCAGATCCAGGGCTTCTTCGACATCCCTGTCGATCACCTCGGCTCGGCTTCCATCATTGCCAAATACATCAATCAGAAAAAAGAAGAAACGGATATGGGCGACATCGTCGTCGTATCTCCTGACCTCGGTGGCGTAACGCGTGCCCGCGATCTGGCTGACCGCGTCAATGCACCTATCGCCATCATCGAAAAACGCCGTCCCCGTCCGGGCGTTGCTGAAGTCATGAACATCATCGGCGACATCAAAGGCAAGACCTGTATCCTCGTCGACGATATCGTCGATACGGCTGGTTCCTTGTGCGGTGGCGCGAAAGCCCTGAAAGAAATGGGTGCTTCCCGTGTCTTCGCTGCCTGCGCTCACGCTGTCCTCACCGACCCGGCTGTCGAACGCATCCAGAAATCAGTCATTTCCGAACTGATCATCACCAATACCATTCCTTTGCCGCAGGAAAAACAGATCGACAAGATCAAAGTCCTTTCGGTCGCACCGCTCCTCGGCGAAGCTATCATGCGCATCTTCCACGACGTTTCCGTAAGCCGTCTCTTCGACAAATAAGGGACCTGTCGTGCATATGATCGTAGGCCTGGGCAATCCGGGCCGCCAATATGAAGAATCGAAACACAACACGGGTTTCCGTGTCGTCGATGAATTAGCCAAGCGCTGGAACGTGACCTTGTGGCAGGATAAGATGGACGCCCTCGTGGCCCAGACCACGGTGAACGGCGAAAAGATCATCCTGGTCAAGCCGCAGACGTACATGAATGAAAGCGGCCGCGCCGTCGGCCCGCTCATGCGCTGGTATAAAATCGATCAGCCCGATGTCTACGTCGCCTATGACGATATGGACTTGGCCGTCGGCCGTCTGCGCATCCGCAAGAGCGGCAGCGATGGCGGACATAACGGCATCAAGAGCCTGTTTGCCAACGGCTGTACCGATTTCACCCGTTTCCGCGTTGGCATCGGCCGGCCCTTGCCGCACCATGACGTCGTCGACCACGTCCTGACTTCTTTCCCGGAAGAACTCCGTGAAGCCTACCAGCAGGGCATTGAAGATGCAGCGACAGCTATCGAAGGCTGCCTGAGCCTGGGCGTCGACAAAGGCATGAACCGCTATAATCCTAAAAAGAAGAAATGAGAAAAGAGGCTGTCATCTGACAGCCTCTTTTTGAGTAGTAAGTTTGCAGTCTGTAGTTTTTAGTGAATGGTTTTAAATTTAAAGGCCTTTATTCGTAGGGCCGTCCCAGAGGGCGGCCCGCCTGATTCCTTTAAAAGGAGGTCCCATGATCCAACAAGTTCATTCTCATCCCGATATATACCGTATCCGCGTCGATTTGCCCGACAATCCCCTGCAGTATCTCAACGCCTATGTCATCAAAGGAGTGTCTGGCAATCTAGTCATCGACACGGGCTTTAACCGTCCTGAATGTAAACGCGCCTTGTGCCAGGGTTTACAAGAACTGGACATCCGTTTACAATCTGATACGTCCCTGTTCATCACTCATCTCCACGCTGACCACAGCGGTCTCGTCGGCCTCTTTGCCCAGGCCGGCTGTCCTATTTATATGCATCCCGTCGATTACCAGTACCTCGTCGATTCGGAAGACGGTTCGACGTGGAAAGCGGCTGAAGATAACTTCATGCGCGAAGGCATGCCGCCGGCCGAAATCAAGACGCAGTTCTCCAATCAGGCCCGGACCTTTTCGCCAGACCCGCATTTCCCGGTGAACCCTGTCCATGACGGCGACTGCCTCCACCTGGCCGGCTGCGATTTACAGGTCATTCACACGCCGGGCCATACGCCGGGCCTGTGCTGCCTGTACCTGCCGAAAGAAGAAGTCTTCTTTACCAGTGACCACATCCTCTTCGACATTACGCCGAACATCCAGGTCTGGTATCATATGAAACAGGCCCTGCAACGCTATCTCGAAAGTTTACAGAAAGTGCGGGAACTCCCCGTCCGACTGGCCCTGCCGGGGCACCGTGAAGGCGATACGTCCATTGCCGGCCGCATCGACGAAATCGTGGCCCATCACGACCGACGCCTGGCGGAAATCTGCCATCTGGCAGGACTCTATCCGCACAGCACGGCCTACGACATCGCCCCACATATGACCTGGTCCATGCGCGGCAAGCAGTGGAAGGACTTTCCGCCGACGCAGAAATGGTTCGCCCTGGGGGAAACGCTGGCCCATATTGAATATCTCGTCGACCACGGTGTCCTGTGCTGCCGTGAAGAACAGGGCTGCCGCCATTATGATTTAGTAAGGACGGAAACATAAGTCCTCGAAGGAGGTTTTTATGAAATTCAGTCTGCCTGGTTTGCGTAATTGGATAATCGCTTTTTCGCTCCTGGTCTGTCCGGCCGGAGCAGCTGCTGCAGGAACGGCGGACTGGTCGTCTGCCGGCCGGTCTTTGGCAGCGACACAGGCTGGGACGGCTTCTTTTTATGAAATGGCGTCGGACCTTTTCTGGCGGCGCAGCGATGATAATCGTTTCGCTTCTTATAAAGACTTGGCCGAACCGTCAGAAGATATGGGCTGGTGGGTCAAGACCGATTATCGCAGCTATACCTTTCCCGATTACGGCAGCCTGTCTTTCAGCCAGGACTACAGTGCGACCCTCATCGGTTATGATTCGCCGCATGCCATGGCCCGTTGGGGCGGGACCCTGCGTCAGGGCGCTTTTTATACGATGAGCACGTCGAATGTATATACTAATGGTCAGGCAGAAAGCCAGCCCTATGGTGGCGGATCCGATTCCATTAAGGAATACGGCGGCGGGTTTGCCATGGAATGGGGCGATAAGCACGATCGCCATGGCGATGCCGTCATCCGCCTGTCCCAGCTGCAGCATACTGTTTCCTATAGCGACGCCGACGGGAATGGTGATCTGGTCAATTACCGGACCTGGCTGCTTGGCGCCGGTATCCGTTACTATGAAACACGGCTCCTGCCCAAGCAATTCTTCTGGGAACCCCAAGCCGGCCTGTCCCTGGGTTATGTCTTCCCTTACACGGTCAGCGGTGATGACGTGGCCTATAAATCGGGGAATAAACCCTATGTCACCGGACGCCTGGGCATTATGGCCGGCAAATCGTATAGCGTCAACGGCCATGCCGGCCTGCTCTATGGCCGCTTTGGCGTTCAGCGGGAAATGAATGGGACTACGACGGGCAGTCTCCATGGCGATGGCCAGGCACCCCAGACGGCCGATGTCGGTTCCAGCCATTACATCTGGTATGACATGACTTTTGGGACGTCCCTGTCTTTGGGGAAGGGGAATTCCGTCTGGAGTGAATTGACGCGGCGGTCCGGATCCAATATGACGCCGACGTGGAGTGTCAATGGCGGACTGGTCCTCAAATGGGGTGGTGCCAGCCGGACGACGCGGGAACGGATGAAGGCCCTGAAGAAAGACCCGCACAGCATCGAATTGGATATCAATAAAAAATAATAAAAAAATAACCATTCTCCGTTATTGACAAGTGTACTGATTTAGTCTATAATGAGCACATAAAGAAAAAACAATTATTAATTAGTAAATAACTTCTTATATATAAACCGTACATTCGTCAGGGGCCAAGCCCCGAAGGAGGAACCCATATGAAACACGTAGAATTTTACCGTAACGATAAAGATGGCAGCGTTTTAGTATCTGTAGGCACGCAAGTACCGGAAAAACTCATCTATGCTGGCCAGGAATTGACTCATCTCGTCGCCGACACTGTCGATGCAGCTAAAGAAAAACACGTACCGGCTATCCAGAAAATCGATGGTCATCTGGAAGTCCACGTCGGCTCAGTGACACACCCGATGGAAGAAAAGCACTACATCGAATGGATTGCCCTTGTCGATGACAACGGCGTCGACATCCGTTACCTCAAACCAGGTGAAGAACCGAAGGCTGAATTTGAAACAGGCGATGCCGGCGAAGTCTATGCATACTGCAACCTCCACGGCCTGTGGAAAGAATCATTCGCTGTCAAAGAAGCACCGCCCCTCGATGGGGCTACTTGCTCGCCGGAATTTGGCGGCTGCGTCATCCACGAATTATAAACCATAAGGAGGTTACACCATGAACGTATATGATTTCACTGTCAAAGATATCCAGGGACACGATGTATCTCTGAGCCAATATAAAGATAAACTCCTGCTCATCGTCAATACGGCCAGCAAATGCGGCTTTACGCCACAGTACGACGGCCTGGAAGCCTTATATCAGAAATATAAGGATAAAGGCCTGGTCATCCTCGGTTTCCCGTGCAACCAGTTCCTGGAACAGGACCCGGAAGATAACCAGCACATCGAACAGTTCTGCCGCCTCAACCATGGCGTCACCTTCCCGCTCTTTGCGAAAATCGACGTTCGCGGTGATCAGGCAGCTCCGCTTTATCAATACCTCACGGAAGCCGCGCCTTTCAAAGGCTACGAAACCGATAAAGAAAGCGGCCAGCTCATCCAGAAGGTCGTTTCCGAATACTATCCGGACAATGCCCAGGGCAACGGCATCAAATGGAATTTCACCAAATTCCTCATCAACCGGGACGGCAGCCAGGTCCAGCGCTTTGAACCCAGCACGACACCGGAAGAATTAGACCCAATCCTCGAAAAAATACTCCTCTCCTAATAAGAAAAGGGACTGTCGCACATGCGGCAGTCCCTTTTCTGTAGGAGTGCCACGTGGGGCGCCCGCTTCGGGATATGTATGATTTACCGCCCCGTTTGCTGGAAGAATTATCCCAATCCCTAACGGGCCGCTCACGTGGCGCCTCTACAAGATCCGTATTACAAACTATAAAACCATCTGCTAATCACGAACCACTAGCTGCTAACCACTTAAAAAAAAGGACTGTCCAACCTTATGGGTACAGTATAAGCTTTAAATTTAAAAAAATTAACTACAAACTGCAAACATAATACTCAAAAAGGCGCTGTCTTCACGCGACAGCGCTTTTTTATATGACAAGCCCTGATGAAATGGGGTATAATAAAACCGAAGTGTTATTTGTAGAAAAAGGAGAGTGTTTCCCATGAATAAAAAAGCGGAAAATTTCAAGAAATATCTGGACGAAAAGGATATCAAGGCTTTTACGGTCGATGCAATCAAGGATGACCAGTTCCAGACGGTCGTCTTCCGGTCGGCTGCTGACATCAATGGCAACCGCCTGCCCCTCATCGTCATCCTCGACACCAGCATTTACGGCATGATCCGCGTCCTGGTAGCGCCGAAGGTCCTGCACGATGACAATGAAGCCGCCGTCCTCAAGCTGCTCAATACGTACAACAAGCAGTACAAGTCCTTCAAATACTATGTCGATGACGAAGGCAACCTCATCCTCGATACGTGCGTCCTCCTTAAAGACGATGAAGTCGACGGCGATTTGATTTACGCCATGTTCGACGTCATCATCCGCCATCTCGGCGAATCGTACAAAGAGCTCATGAAATCCATCTGGGCGTAATATAGGTTATTGTGAGGTTTTTAAATTTTTAGCTGTCCATTCACTAAAAACTGAAAACTACAAACTAAGGACTAAAAAACAGGCTGTCTTTGTGTGACAGCCTGTTTTTTATGACTCTTTTTCATGAATATATACGCGTTTAGACAAAATCGGCATAAGATGAACGTTTTACTAGAAAGGCCTTGCATAAATTTTTTCGAAATAGTACAATAAAGATAACAAATAGTCATCTAAAAAATACCTTAGTCACATAGTGAAAAAAGATGATTTTATCTGCGCAATGTTAAAGATGACTCCTAAGTGTACACGGATTCTTTCAGTTACCAGGTTTTACAGAAAGGGGAAAAGTACTATGGCAAAGAAAATCTTCAAGACAATGGATGGCAACGAAGCTGCGGCTTATATTGCCTACGCCTTTACGGAACTGGCTTCCATCTTCCCGATAACGCCGTCGTCGCCGATGGCTGAACACGTCGATGAATGGGCTGCTCATGGCCGTAAGAACTTGTTTGGCACGACCGTCCAGGTTCAGGAAATGCAGTCTGAAAAAGGGGCTGCCGGTGCTATGCACGGCGCTTTGAATACCGGCGCATTGACGACGACCTTTACATCTTCCCAGGGCATGATGATCATGCTCAGCAACATGTTCAAGATTTCCAGCGAACTCCTGCCCGGTGTCTTCCACGTCGCATCCCGTACAGTTGCCACCAACGGCTATACGATTTTTGCCGGCCATGACGATGCTATGGCTATGCGCGGCACGGGCATCAGCATGATGTGCGAATCGAGTGTCCAGGAAATCATGGACCTGGCAGCTGTCGTCCATGCCACGGCTATTTCCTGCCGCATCCCTATCATCAACTTCTTCGATGGCTTCCGCACGTCCCACGAAATCCAGAAAATCGAAGTCCTGCCGTATGAAAAACTCCGGCCTCTCCTCGATATGGATGCCGTCCGGGCCTTCCGCAAACGCGGCATGAATCCGGATAATCCGGAAGCCATTTCTTTCTGCGAACCGGCTGAAACGTTTATGCAGCACCGCGAAGCCCTCAATAAATTCTACGACCGCGTTCCCGATGTCGCTGAAGGTTACATGCAGAAAATCAGTGAAATCACGGGCCGTGAATACCACCTGTTCAACTATACCGGCGCTCCTGATGCTGAATTCGTCCTCGTCGCCATGGGTTCCGGCGCCCAGACCATTGAAGAAACGGTCAAGATGCTCGTCGATAAAGGCGAAAAGGTCGGCTGTATCAACGTCCACATGTTCCGGCCCTGGTCGGAAAAACATTTCCTGGCCGCTCTGCCGAATACGGTCAAGAAGATTGCCGTCCTGGACCGCACCAAGGAAACCGGCGCCAACGGCGAACCGCTCTATCACAGCGTCGCTGCTACCTTTGCCGTAGCTGACAATGCGCCGAAAGTCTATCACGGCCGCTATGGTATCGCATCGAAAGAATTCTTGCCGGGTGACGTCGTCGCTGCCTTTGAAAACCTCAAAGCCTTCGAACCGAAGAACGATTTCACTTTGAGCATCGTCGACGATGTTACCTATAAATCTCTGCCGCGCGTCAAAGGCATCACGACAGGCGGCAAAGGCCTGAAAGCCTGCAAGTTCTGGGGCTTCGGTTCCGACGGTACAGTCGGCGCCAATAAGAGTGCCATCAAGATCATCGGCGATAACACCGATATGTATGCTCAGGCTTATTTTGCTTATGACTCCAAGAAATCCGGCGGCGTCACCGTATCGCATCTGCGCTTTGGCGATACGCCGATCAAGATGCCGTATCTCATCAATAATGCCGACTTCATCGCCTGCCACCGCCAGTCCTATGTCCATGGCTTCGACCTCCTGCGGGGCATCAAGAAAGGCGGTACGTTCCTGCTCAATACGGTTTGGAAACCGGAAGAACTGGATGAAAAACTGCCGGCTAAATTAAAACGCGCTATTGCCCGCAACGACGTCAAATTCTACATCATCGACGCTGTCGGCATTGCTCAGAAAATCGGTCTCGGCGGCCGCATCAACATGATCATGCAGTCGGCTTTCTTCAAACTGGCCGATGTCATTCCTCTGGACCTGGCTATTGCGAAACTGAAAGAATCCGTCGTCGCATCGTATGGCAAGAAAGGCCAGAATATCGTCGACATGAACAATGAAGCTATCGACCAGGGCCTGTCTGCTATCGTCAAGGTCGATGTACCGGCCGCCTGGGCTGATGCTGTCGATGAACCGGTCGACATGTCGAAACATACGAAATTCTTCCGCGAATTCTCCATTCCTGTCAATGCCCTTGAAGGCGACGACCTGCCGGTCAGCGCTTATGATGGCATCGAAGACGGCCGTTGGCCGACGGGGACCTGCGCCGAAGAAAAACGCGGCGTCGCCATGTTCGTACCGAGCTGGGATGCTGAAAAATGTATCGGCTGTAACCAGTGTTCCTTCGTCTGCCCCCATGCTGCTATCCGTCCGTTCCTGATGACGCCTGATGAAGCTGCTAAGGCTCCGAAAGGCTACCAGGACAAGGAAATCAAAGTGGCTCCGGGCTACAAGTACAATATCGTCGTATCCGTCATGGACTGCCTGGGCTGCGGCAGCTGTACCCATGTCTGCCCGAAACAGGCATTGACCATGAAACCTTTCGACGGCGAAGAATATAAAGCGGCTCTTTGGGATTACGTCATCGGCCTGCCGGTCAAAGCCAACCCGATGGATAAGAATACCGTCATCGGCAGCCAGTTCGAACAGCCGCTCCTCGAATTCACCGGCGCCTGCGCAGGCTGTGCTGAAACGCCGTATTGTAAAGTCGTCACCCAGCTCTTCGGCGACCGCATGATGATCGCCAACGCTCACGGCTGCTCCAGCGTCTGGGGCGGCAGTGCACCGGACTGTGGCTATACCAAGAACGCTCAGGGTCACGGCCCGGCTTGGTCGACATCCCTCTTTGAAGACAACGCAGAATACGGTTTCGGTATGATGCTGGCTGAAAAGACGGAACGGAAACTGCTGGAACAGTACATCGATGCCGCTATGGACGTCGCCAGCCCGGAACTGCAGGCAGCCTTTACGGAATGGAAAGAACACAAGGCTGAAAGCGAAGGCACCCGCGAACGTTCGGATAAGGTCATTGCCCTCCTGGAAGCCGAAAAAGACGGCAAACCGGCACTGGAACAGGTCTATGATATGAAACAGTTCCTGGTCAAACGCAGCCAGTGGATCTTCGGCGGCGACGGCTGGGCTTACGATATCGGTTATGGTGGCTTGGACCACGTCCTGGCTCAGGGCGAAGACGTCAACGTCCTGGTCTTCGATACGGAAGTTTACTCCAATACAGGCGGCCAGGCTTCCAAAGCTACGCCGACGGCAGCTGTTGCCCAGTTCGCAGCTTCCGGTAAGAAGACGCGCAAGAAGGACTTGGGCATGATGGAAGCACAGTACGGCTACATCTACGTCGCTCAGGTCGCTATGGGCGCCGATAAGAACCAGTTCATGAAGGCTCTTAAAGAAGCCGAAGCCTACAACGGCCCGTCCCTGATCATCGGTTATGCACCGTGCATCAACCACGGCCTGAAAGTCGGCCAGGGTCAGAGCCAGCTCGAAGAAAAACGGGCAGTCGAAGCCGGTTACTGGCATCTGTGGCGCTATAATCCGGAATTGAAGAAACAGGGCAAGAACCCCTTCATCCTCGATTCCAAACCGCCAACAGCCAACTTCCGCGACTTCCTCATGGGCGAAACACGTTTCTCGTCCTTGCAGCGCACCTTCCCGGATACGGCAGAAGCACTCTTTGAAAAGACCGAAGAAGATGCTAAGGACCGCTACGAAGGCTATGTCCGCATGACAAAAGCCTATGATGACAAATAAATAGTTCGTTGTAAGTGAAAAAAGGAGCCGCCCCATTAAGCAAGAACACGCTTAATGGGGCGGTTTTTTTGCACTGTAGGGGTCGCCGCGTGGGCGACCCGTTAGGAATCTGGAAGCTTCTCCTAGCAGACCGGCTAGAAAATTACATGTATCCTGGGACGGGCTCGCCCTCTACAGCGGTCCGTTTCAGCAGCCGTCTTGCCATTTCCTTGCAGTTCATGACCTGACGGGCTGAAAAGGCACGTGCGAGCCCCTACGGATTATGAGCCCCTTCGTGAGACAGCCACTACAAGCCACGAACTACGAGCCACTAGCCATGCTCCCGTCCTTCTAAGAGGCCGGCCAGGATGGTGATGTAGTGGCGGGCTTCTTCGGGCAGGGGTTCTCCGGCTATCTTGATCCAGCCTACGGTCATCGTATCCAGGGGATTTTCGATGGGGATGGCCTGGATATGGCGGCCGATGATCGACGGGGCTACATGGCCCGTGCCGATGGTGTAGGCATCGGTAGACCGTATGACGCTGAACAGGGTGGAACGGTCGGTGACGTAGATGCACTGGCGGCTGGCCGGATTGGGTAGGAGCAGTTCTTCTGAGAACTGGGACTTGTCATGGCCCTGTTCAAAGCGGACACAGGGATATTCCGCAAATTGACTGGGAACGACGTGCTGACACGCTGCCAGGGGATGGCCGCTGCGGACGTAAAGACAGGGCGTAAAGGCGCAAAGAGACGTGAATTCCAGCTTGTTTTTGTGGAATAAGTCCTGCAGGAAGCGCTCGTTCATATGGGACAAGAAGAGGATGCCCAGATGGCTCTCGCGGGTGACGACGTCGTGGATGACCTGCGACGTCCGCCCTTCGCGCAGGGTGAATACGCAGGACTTGCCCGGCTGGACGTGTTGCAGGGCATGGATGAAGGCTTCATCGGCAAAGGGATAGTGCTGGGAAGAGATGGACAGGATCTGGGGCAGGTCCTGTCTTTTTTCTGCCTGGAAATGGTCGTGCATGGCCGCTGCATGGGAGAGGATGTGACCGGCATAGTGCAGGAATTCCAGCCCTGCCGGTGTGAACGTGATGCCATGGCGGTTGCGCTCGACCAGGGTCAGGGAGAACTCTTTTTCCGGGTCCCGTATGGCCGTGCTCAGGCTGGGCTGGGAGATGTTCAGAGCCTGTGCGGCAGCCGAAATTGAATTGTGCTTAGATAACTCTAAGATATAACGAAGTTGCTGTAAAGTCATAATAAAACACCTCGAATATCAACCGTACCTATAGAATCGCATATCGTACTTTTATTGTATCAAAATAAAAAAATAGAGGAAAGTTATGAGTTTTTGATACAATAAAAGAATATTTAAAATGAAAATAAAGAATAAATAGGAGCAAAAAGTTAAAAAGAGATGTCTAGCCATGACTTACAAATTATAAAGAAAATATATCGAAATTTGACTTTTTGGAAAGGACATTTCTTCATAGAAATGCTGGAATCGTGAGAACAAGTCATTCTCAATATATGAAAAACCTAGCAAATGATGAAGAAAATTTAAAGAGAATAAGTCGTTGATATAGGAATTTCCTATAAAAGTAAATTGCGCAATGAATATTTTACAGCATATACCTTCCATGTTATACTTTAAGTAAGAAATAGAACGTTTTAGTAAAAGGTGAAACGCCGACATATACATTAAATTTTATGGTTTTTGGAAAACAGACCAGAACTGATATAGATAAAATGTATATGAACAGAAATTGAGAAAGGGGAGCCGATGACATCGATAAACATGTAATGTTAAGAGAGACACTTTATTTTCAAATGTATCCATCATAGGAGGTAATTCATATGAACTCAACAGCAGCATTGGCCCGGCAGGCGGGCATGACAGATGCACAATGGAAAGAAGCCGTCAAGTTCGACAGTACGGACTGGGGCTGGATTATTATGAGTATCGGCATGGCCATCGGCGCCGGTATCGTCTTTTTGCCCGTTCAGGTAGGCCTGGTCGGCGTATGGGTTTATTTATTCTCAGCTATCATCGCCTATCCGGCTATCTATCTCTTACAGCGCTTATTCATCAATACCCTGGCAGATTCGCCGCGGTGCGAAGATTATCCCAGCGTCATCAGCGGTTACCTCGGTAAGAACTGGGGCTTCCTCCTGGGGATCCTCTACTTTCTGAGCATCCTCATCTGCGTCTTCATGTATTCGACGGCCCTGACCAACGACAGCGCGTCCTTCCTGTTTTCCTTCGGCGTAACGGATACGCTTCTGTCGGACAGCCCCTTCTACGGACTGGCCATCATCTGCGTCATGGTCCTCATCGCTTCCCGGGGTGAACAGCTCCTGTTCCGCGTATCGACGCTCATGGTCCTGACGAAATTGTTAGTCGTCATCTGCTTGGGCGGCATCATGATCCAGCATTGGAACCTGGCCAACATCGGCGTCTTCCCGGACCTGGGCTACCTCGTCAAGAATACCATCGCCATGCTGCCGGTCACGCTGACATCGATCCTCTTCATCCCCAGCATCAGCCCGATGGTCATTTCCTACCGCTCTCACAACAAGTCCATCCACGTCGCCCGTTATAAAGCCATGCGGGCTATGAAAATCGCTTTCTCCGTCTTGTTCATCACGATTTTCTCGTACGCTATGTCCTTCAACCTGGCCCTCGGTCATGACCAGGCCGTCCTCGCTTACTCCCAGAACATTTCGGCCCTGGCCATCGTTGCCAGAGGGTTTGATGGCAGCGCCGTCAAGATCTTCAGCCTTATCCTCAACATCTTCGCTGTCATGACGGCTTTCTTCAGCGTCTTCCTCGGCTTCCGTGAAGCCTGCCAGGGGATTGCCATGAACATCCTGCGCCGTTTCATTCCGGAAGAAAAAATCAGCAAGACCGTCGTCCGTCACGGCATCCTTATCTTCGCCGTCGCCGTCGCCTGGGGCGCCATCGTCCTCAATGCACCGGTCCTCAAGCTTTTGACCCTGCTCGGCCCGATCTTCGGTATCATCGCCTGCCTCATCCCGGCATACCTGGTTTACAAAGTCGATGCCCTGCATAAATACAAAGGCATCTCCCTGGTCCTCATCGTCTTCGCCGGCATCCTGCTCATCATCTCGCCGGTCATCGCTATGATGTAGTTTTCTAGCAGTTAGCAGTTAGGGATTCGCAGTTAGTGGCTCATAGTTCGTAACGCCCTGGAAAACGCTAACCCCTAACCCCTAACCGCTAACCCCTAAAAAGGATTGCCGTCGTACGACAATCCTTTTTTTGCCAGTAAAACGATTGTCTTTAGAATATGGACAAAAATCTCCTTGACAGGTTAAAAAATGCGGTGTATCATACAACCATCAAATGAACATCGTCCATGAAACCTTTGAGGCGGAAGTAAAAACGATGACGTGCACGTACAGAGAGCCGGGGTGCTGAGAGCCGGCCGACGCAGCTCGTTAAATGGACCGCTGAGGGCGCAGTCAAAGGCCGTAAGGCTGAGTATTCTGCGACGTGTTGGCATACGTCAGTTGCCGGGAATATGTTGGTATTCCGTCGAGAGTAGGGTTCGATCCCTAAAACAAGGTGGCACCGCGGAACTTAATCCGTCCTTGACAAGTAACATTGTCATGGACGGATTTTTTTTTAGGAGGCTCATATGGAAACGCTCAGTCTGGAACAGGTAAAAGCATATCAAGGTGAATATAAGGTCGTGCCCATCTGCCGCAGCATGTATGCCGACGTCCGCACGCCCATCGAAGTATTGCGCATCGTCAAGAACATCAGCTCTCATTGCTATTTGCTGGAAAGCATGGAAGACTCCCAGCGCTGGGGCCGCTACACTTTCATCGGATATGACCCGCAGATGGGCCTGTACTGTAAGGACGGCACGGTCCACATCAAGTCCGGTGCCGAAGTCCAGATCCATACGGACCATCCGGAACAGCTCATTTCCCAGATCCTGGCAGATAATAAGGCGCCGCGCCTTTCGGACCTGCCTCCCTTTACGGGCGGCCTGGTCGGCTACTTTGCCTATGATTTCATCAAATACGCCGAACCGTCGTTGAAGCTCAATGCCGTCGATGACGATGGCTTCAACGATTTCGACCTCATGTTGTTCGACAAGGTCATCGTCTTCGATAACCTGAAACAGCAGATTTACCTCATCGTCAATGTCCGCCTCGACTCGGTCGAAGAAAATTACAACCGGGCCCTCCTGGAAATGAAGCTCATGGAAAGCCTCATCTGCGAAGGCAAGAAGGCACCGGACGTACCGCTGCAGCTCAAGAGCGATTTCAAACCCTTGTTCAATGAAGAAGAATATTGCCAGATGGTCGAAAAGGGCAAGAACTACATCCGTGAAGGCGATATTTTCCAGGTCGTCCTGGCCAACCGCCTGAGCGCCGAAGCCGAAGGGAGCCTCCTCGATACGTACCGCGTCCTGCGGACCATCAATCCGTCGCCGTACATGTTCTTCTTCTCTGGCGACGATATCGAACTGGCCGGTTCTTCGCCGGAAACGCTGACCCGCCTGGAAGACGGCGACCTCTTCACCTTCCCTCTGGCCGGCTCGCGGCCGCGGGGCAAGACGCCGGAAGAAGACCAGGCCTTGGAAGACGAACTCCTGCACAATACCAAGGAACTGGCCGAACACAACATGCTCGTCGACCTGGGCCGCAATGACCTGGGACGCATTAGCGAATTCGGCAGCGTCCACGTCGAACGCTATCTCGACGTCCTGCGCTTCTCCCACATCATGCACATCGGCTCGACTGTCCACAGTACGATACGCAAGGACAAGACGGCTGTCGATGCCATTGCCTCGGTCCTGCCGGCGGGCACCCTGTCGGGGGCGCCGAAGATCCGGGCCTGTGAAATCATCGACGAACTGGAAGGCCACAAACGCGGCGTCTACGGCGGCGCCATCGGCTACATCGACTTTACCGGCAATATGGACTGCTGCATCGGCATCCGACTGGCTTACAAGAAAGGCAATCACGTCTATGCCTGCTCCGGTGCGGGCATCGTCGCCGACAGCATCCCCGAACAGGAACATCAGGAATGTCTGAACAAGGCCAAAGCCGTCGTCATTGCATTACAGCAGGCTAATGGAGGAATCGACAAATGATAGTTCTCATTGATAATTACGACAGTTTTTCTTATAATCTCTACCAGCTCCTCGGTCAGTTCGACCCGGATATCACGGTCATCCGCAACGATGAAAAGACCGTCCAGGATATTGAAGCCATGCATCCGGCTCACCTCATCATTTCACCCGGTCCGGGCCGTCCCGCCGATGCCGGTGTCTGCGAAGAAGCCATCAGCTACTTCGCCGGCAGGGTCCCCATCCTGGGCGTCTGCTTAGGCCATCAGGCCATCTGCGAAGTCTACGGCGGCACCATTACCTATGCCAAACAGCTCATGCACGGCAAACAGTCCGTAGCGACGCTGCAGACGGACAGCCCGTTGTTTAAGGGACTGCCGGAACAGGTCGACGTCGGCCGTTATCATTCCCTGGCCCTCGACCCGGATACGCTGCCCGAAGAATTGGAAGTCCTGGCCCATACGGAAGACGGCGAAATCATGGCCGTCGGCCACAAGCAGTATCCCGTCTACGGCCTGCAGTTCCATCCCGAATCGATTTTGACGCCCCAGGGGCCGATGATGGTAGAAAATTTCCTTACATTATAAGTAATATAGATGACTCTTTGAATGGAGGTACTTACGATGATTAAAGAAGCGATTATCAAGATTGTCAATAAAGGCGATTTGACTTACGACGAAGCCCATCAGGTCATGATGGAAATCATGAAAGGCGAAACGACGCCGACTCAGAACGCCGCTTTCCTGGCTGCCCTTTCGACGAAGAGCACCAAAGCCGAAACGATCGATGAAATTTCCGGCTGTGCCGAAGCCATGCGCTCCCTGGCGACGCCCGTTCCCCATCCGGGCATGGAAGTCCTGGAAATCGTCGGCACCGGCGGTGACGGCGCCCATTCTTTCAATATTTCCACGACGTCGGCCATGGTCCTGGCCGCAGGCGGCGTCAAGGTCGCCAAACACGGCAACCGGGCCGCTTCGTCCCTGTGCGGTACGGCGGACTGCCTGGAAGCGCTGGGCATCAACATCCAGCAGGACCCGCAGCTGGCCTTGAAGATGCTCGAAGAAACGAATTTCTGCTTCCTCTTTGCCCAGAAATACCACGCTGCCATGAAATACGTCGGCCCTATCCGCAAGGAACTGGGCTTCCGGACGGTCTTCAACATCCTCGGCCCTCTGACCAACCCGGCCAAGCCGGAAATGTTCCTCCTCGGCGTCTATGACGGCTATCTTGTCGAACCGCTGGCCAAGGTCCTGGCCTCCCTCGGCGTCAAACGGGGCCTCGTCGCTTACGGTCAGGAAAAACTCGACGAAATCTCGCCGAACGGCCCGACGACGATCTGCGAACTCCGCGACGGTTATTACCGGACATCGGTCATCAAACCGGAAGACTTCGGCCTCACGCCGGGGACGAAAGAAGACCTCGTCGGCGGGACGCCGGAAGTCAACGCCCAGATTACCCGCGATGTTCTGTCCGGAAAAATCCAGGGGACGAAACGCAATGCCGTCCTCATGAACAGCGGCGCAGCCTTCTTTGTTGCCGGCAAAGCCGATTCCATCGACGACGGCATCCAGCTCGCTGCCAGCCTCATCGACAGCGGCAAGGCGACGGCAGCCCTGGAAAAATGCATTGCCGTCAGCAACGAGTGAGAAGGTGCCCTATGATATTAGATGATCTTACGGCAGCCGTTGCCAAGCGGCTGGTCGCGGATAAACAGCAGGTCCCGCCGGAAGTCATGAAGCAGCGGGCCCTGGCAGCTCCGAAAAAAGAAGAATTCCCCTTTGAAAGGAACCTGAAGAAACCGGGCTTATCTTTCATCTGTGAAGTTAAGAAGGCCTCGCCGTCGAAGGGACTCATCGCTCCCGATTTCCCTTACGTCGCCATTGCCAAAGAATATGAACAGGCCGGCGCCGCAGCCATTTCCGTCCTGACTGAACGGGATTACTTCCTGGGCAGCCCGCAGTATTTGCAGGAAATCGCCGCTGCCGTCGATACGCCGGTCCTGCGCAAGGATTTCATCATCGACGAATACCAGATTTATGAAGCCCGGGCCCTGGGCGCGTCGGCTGTGCTCCTCATCTGCGCCGTCCTCGACGACGACCGGCTGCGGACCTTCTTCCAGCTGGCCGATTCCCTGGGCCTGTCGGCCCTGGTCGAAGCCCACGATGAAGACGAAGTGCGCCGGGCCATCGCCATCGGCGCCCGCGTCATCGGCGTCAATAACCGCAACCTCAAGGACTTTACGGTATCCCTCGATACGAGCTGCCGCCTGCGGCCGCTGGTACCGAAGGACATCCTCTTCGTCGCCGAAAGCGGCATCAAGACGGCAGACCACACGAAGGTCCTGCGCGACCACGGCGTCGACGCCGTCCTCATCGGCGAAACCTTCATGCGCAGTCCCGATAAGAAAGCCATGCTCGACGAGCTGGCCGGAGGCTATCGTGGTTAAGGTCAAGTTCTGCGGCCTCAAGCGGCCCTGTGATATTGTCTGGGCCAATGAACTCCGGCCCGATTATGCCGGTTTCATCTTTGCCGGCAAGAAGCGCCGCGTCAGCGACGACCAGGCCGTAGCCCTGCGCAAGGCCCTGGACCCGTCTATCCCGGCCGTCGGCGTCTTCGTCGATGACAGTCTGGAACACATAGGGCAGCTGGTGACGGCCGGGACCATCCAGATCGTCCAGCTCCACGGCTGCGAAGACGACGCGATGATCGAAGCTGTCCAGCAGACCTTGAAGGTACGGGTCATCAAAGCCTTTTCCATCGCCAGCGAAGCCGATGTCCGGCAGGCCCGGTGCAGCCAGGCCGACTACATCCTGCTCGACCACGGTGCCGGCGGGACGGGGGACTGTTTCGACTGGGCCCTGCTGGCCCATATAGACAGACCGTACTTTCTGGCCGGCGGCCTCAATCCGGACAATGCCGTCCAGGCGGCAGCGCTCCAACCCTTTGCCCTGGATGTGAGCAGCGGCATTGAGACAGACGGCGTGAAAGACAAAGAAAAAATGAAACGATTCATGGCACAAGTACGTGCTTACAGGAGGTAACTACATGAGTACAGGAAGATTTGGCCCCTTCGGCGGTCAATACATACCGGAAACATTGATGAATGAAATCCAGCGCTTGGAAAAAGCGTACAGCCATTATAAGAATGATCCTGATTTCCAGGCTGAATTGAAAGACTTGCTCGACGATTATGCCAACCGTCCGTCCCTGCTCTACTATGCCGAACGGATGACCAAAGATTTGGGCGGCGCCAAGGTTTACTTGAAGCGCGAAGACCTGAACCATACGGGTGCCCACAAGATCAATAACGCCCTGGGCCAGTGCCTGCTGGCCAAGAAGATGGGCAAGACGCGGGTCATCGCCGAAACCGGCGCCGGCCAGCACGGCGTCGCTACGGCGACGGCAGCGGCTTTCTTAGGCCTGGAATGTGAAGTATTCATGGGCGAAGAAGATACGATCCGCCAGGCCCTGAACGTCTACCGTATGGAACTCCTGGGCGCCAAGGTCCACGCCGTCACGTCGGGCTCGCGGGTCCTCAAGGACGCCGTCAACGAAGCCATGCGCGAATGGGTCAGCCGCGTCGACGATACGCACTACGTCATCGGCTCGACCATGGGTCCACATCCCTTCCCGATGATGGTCCGCGACTTCCAGTCCGTCATCAGCAAGGAAGCGCGTCAGCAGATCCTCGAACGGGAAGGGAAACTGCCCTCGGCTGTCCTGGCCTGTGTCGGCGGCGGCAGCAATGCCATGGGGATGTTCTACCACTTCATCGGCGATAAAGACGTCAAGCTCATCGGCTGCGAAGCTGCTGGCAAGGGCATCGACACCAA
This sequence comes from Megasphaera indica, assembly GCF_046614755.1. Lineage (NCBI taxonomy): Bacteria > Bacillati > Bacillota > Negativicutes > Veillonellales > Veillonellaceae > Megasphaera > Megasphaera indica. Next base: position 49,173 of record NZ_JBKKJR010000003.1, on the reverse strand, counting down.
GATGCATGCCGCTACTATGGCCAAAGGGGAAGTCGGCATTTTCCACGGCATGAAATCGCTCTTCTGCCAGAACGAAGACGGCCAGATCGACGAAGTCTATTCCATTTCTGCCGGCCTCGACTACCCGGGCATCGGGCCGGAACACGCTTATCTGCATCAGGCCGGCCGTGCCCAGTACATCCCGGTCAAGGATGACGAAGCCGTCGAAGCCTTTGAATACCTGGCCCGGACGGAAGGCATCATCTGCGCTATCGAAAGCGCCCACGCCGTCTACGAAGCCATGCAGATAGCACCGAAGATGAGCAAGGACGACATCATCATCGTCTGCTTGTCCGGCCGCGGTGATAAAGACGTCGCCGCCATTGCAAGATATAAAGGGAGGGACTTACATGAGTAAGATTGGCAACGCCTTTAAGAATGGCAAAGCTTTTATCGGATTCTTGACAGCCGGCGACCCGTCGCTGGACAAGACGTATGAATATATCATGACCATGGAAAAGGCCGGAGCAGACCTCATCGAAATCGGCATCCCCTTTTCCGATCCCATCGCCGAAGGCATCGTCATCCAGGAAGCGGACCTGCGGGCTTTGAAAGCAGGGACGCGCATTGACGACGTCTTTGCCCTGGTCGAACGGGTCCGCAAGGAAACGCAGATTCCCCTGGTCTTTTTGACCTATCTCAATCCCGTCTTCCATTACGGCGCTGAAAAATTCTTTGCCCGCTGCCAGGAAACCGGCATGGACGGCATCATCATCCCCGATATGCCCTTTGAAGAACGCGATGAATGTGCCGCTGCCGCTAAAGCCCATGGCATCGACATCATCTCCATGATCGCGCCGACGTCGAAAGACCGTATCCAGAAAATCGCTAAAGTCGGCGAAGGCTTTCTGTACATCGTTTCCTCCCTGGGCGTCACGGGGACGCGGACGGAAATCAAGACGGACCTCAAGGAAATCATCGATACGGCTAAAGAAGTCACAGACGTACCGTGTGCCGTCGGTTTCGGCATCAACACGACGGAACAGGCTGAAAAAATCGGCCGCGTCGCTGACGGCGTCATCGTCGGCAGTGCCATCGTCAAAATCATCGCCAAATACGGCGACGATGCGGCTCCGCACATCTACGACTACGTCAAAGCCATGAAAGAAGCTACCATTCGCGGCTAACAGTTATGCTAGCCCCTAACCACTAGCCACTAACAACTAAAAAAAACCGCCGTCTTTAAGACAGCGGTTTTTTTACGCTCTTAATGCTGAGCCGGTGCCGGCTGGGCATCGAGTTCAGAAGCTAAGTCGTGGTCGGTCATGGCACAGACGGCCGAGTCGGACCAGACGTTTTCGGCTGTTTCGATCATGTCGATGATGGTGTAGATCGGCAGGATGATACCCATGATGCCGATAGGCGCACCGATGCCGGACATGAGCGACAAAGTCAGGAAGTAGCAGCCCATGGGGACGCCGGCGTTGCCGATGGCAGCCAGGACGGCGACGAAGAGCCAGGCAATCATGGTGCCCATGGAGAGGTCGAAGCCGCCGTTCTGCATGAGGAACAGGGATGTGACCAGGATGAAGGCGGCACAGCCGTTCATGTTGATGGTCGTGCAGATCGGCAGGACGAAGCGCGATACCTGGGGATGGACGTTGAGGCGCTGTTCAGCCGAAGCCAGGGTGACCGGCAGGGTACCGGCCGAGCTCTTGGTGAACAGGGCGACGGCAATGGCCGGAGCCATCTTGCGGAAGACGTAAATCGGATTGAGGCCGCGGAGGACCAGGAAAATCGGCAGGACGATGAAGAACTGGATGAGGTTGCCGCCGAGGATGACCAGAGTATATTTACCCAGGGCACCGACGATGACACCGGCTTCAATCTGAGCCGACAGCTGTGCCGAGAAAGCCAGGATGCCGACAGGCAAAATCCAGAGCAGGGCACGGATGAGGGTGAACAGGACTTCCTGTAAGCCCAGGAGGCCTTTCAGGAGGACGGCGCGGTTTTCTGTCTTAGGCATGAAGGCCAAAGCCAGGCCGACAGCAGCAGCGATGAGCATGACCGAGAGGACGTTGCCCGACAAGAACGGCTGGAGCATGTTATTCGGGATGACCGACAGGAAGTGGTCGTAATAGGTGACTTTTTCCAATTTCTGCGGGACATTGGAAACGCCGGAATTGATGAGGTCTACCGGCAGGTTGCCCGGGGCAATCCAGAGGTAGAGTACCAGGCCGATGGCGGCGGCACAGATGGTCGTCAAGAGCGTGTACGTGACGGCATGGGCGAAGATGCGGCCCGTTTCTTTTTTGGCTCCCAGCGCCGATAAAGTAGTAATGACGGCTAAGGCGATAGTCGGTACGGCAATGAACTGGAATAAGCGCGTGAAAACTGTTGCAATGAAATCAAATAATTGGTTCAGTGCCGGAATGCCGAGCCAGCCTAAAATGGCGCCGATGATCAAGGCGCCCATCCACAAGGCGAACTGACGGCCGCGATGCTGGCCTTGGCTGCCGCGGATGGCTTCCCGGGCTTGTTCTTGGACCCGGTCTTGAGATTCGTTGGACATAATTGTCTCCCCCTTTGATAAATCTAAACGAATTCTATAGAATACCGTTTTAGTATATTATAGAAGAGGGGACTGTTTCTGTCAATGGAGAAGGGACAAGTCAGGTAAAAAAACACGTAAAAGGACCGATACACACGCGACATATGTCTACCGGTCCTCTACGTTATAGGATTCATATTCATCTCGTTTTTGGTTCTGGTTACTTTAACCTCGTACAAAAATGTTGAAACAATAATCGTTCGTTGCGCTTGGATTTACTAGACTAACCTATTTGAAAAACATCACACCCATTCGAAAAGTTCGAAGCACTTCAATCAAGATAAGTTAATTCGTAATGTTCATCGACGAACGCTTGCTGATCCTATGGACATTATTTAGTTGTTAATGATCAACGCAATGAAAACTAAATCGTTCTGACTTTTGTTTTCCAAGCTGTGACCCTTACCATCTGATGTGTAAGTAACGTCTCCTGGTTTAACGGTCCGGATTTCTCCGTTGTCGTCATATTCTCCCTCTCCGGAAAGGATGTAATATGCTTCTGCGTTGTCACTGTGAACGTGATAGCCTAAGGAACATCCAGGTTTCAATGTGATTTCGGCGAACATACCTACCTTGTCTTTCAGCTCGGTGGCGCTCAGAAGTTTTCTCTTCAAGATGTACCCCTTACCGCCGGCGGCATGTTCTACTTTCTCTATTTCCACTGGATTCACCCCTTTCTAATGCGCTTACAAAGGAAGGGAAACTTGCTTGCCATTCCTTTCGCATCTCTTGGCTATATTATAGCATAGGATTTTACGCTTGTCATGATATATACGAAAATATATTATGTTATTTACGCATCAAAGAATAGACACGTATAGCTTTTGGGAATAATGGGGAACGCGGTCCGCAGGTCGCAGGTCGCAGTCCGCAGGCCTCCCCTGATAGGGGAGGTGGCCTGAAAGGCCGGAGAGGTTGCATTTTCGAACCCGCTTGTGAAAATCCCGTAACCTGCACGGTGATTCAAAAAGCAACCTCGCAGTCAGCGGCGCCGACAGCTCTCCTATGAGGAGAGACTTGGGATAGGGCGTCAAAAAAAGGCGCTGTCGCATAAAGACAGCGCCTTTTTTGAATATTAAGTTTGTAGTTTTTAGTGAAGGCTTTTAAATTTAAAGCCCTCTTCTACAAACTCTGTACTACAAACTTTCAGGAGAAAGGGGCCTTTCATGATGGTAAAAGCCTTCGTGCGTCCCCCTACGGGTTATGGAATTAGGCGGGACGCCCAAAGGACGTCCCCTACGGGATTATGGAATCAGGCGGGACGCCCTCTGGGCGTCCCCTACGGGACAAATAACTTCGTTATTTGTCCTGTAAAATCGGCATGACTTTGGTGGCATGGGGCATGATGTTGATGGTGTAGTCCTTGTCTTTGCCCTGTTCTTTCAGTTTCTGCTGTGCCAGGTCCCATGCTTCCTGGACGGTTTCGACCGGAATCTGGCCGGTGCGGCGGATGTCGTTGAAGTTGCGCGGCAGTGTGACCAGGATGACCGTGTCCTTATGGGTCAGGCAGAAGAGGTTGAAGGCGACGAAGAAGGGGATAGTGAAGTGTGCCCGCAGGGCTTTTTCCATGTCTTCCATCGTGTCGTATTTGAAGCTGTCCATGTAGATGGCCGGTTCTTTGATGTCCCGGGCTTCCATGATGGCGATGATGATGCCGCCGTCTTTGACAGCCATTTCAGCCGGATCGTAGCATTTGCAGCCCTGGTAGAGGCTGACATCGCTGGGATAGCCGCCGGCGCAGGCGATGACGACGTCCGATTTTTCTTTCATCGGGACGCGCTGGATGTCGAGGACGGCTTCCGTGCCGGCCCGCCATGCTTCGTACCAGTCGCCGCCGACCATGCGGCAAATTTCACCGTTGCCGTTGATGACGGAATGGACGAGGAAGCACGGATTGATCTTGCTGCAGGCTTCGACCATGTCATCGTTGAGCGGGTTGCCGTCGATCTTGAGGGCCCGCGTCTTGGGATTGATGCCGTGGCCGAATTCGTCAGCTAAAGCGTGGCAATGGTTGCGCTGGATCGTTTCAAAACCGGAGACGCCCGGCAGGATGAGCTTGCGGCCGCCGCCGTAACCGGCAAAGAGATGGGTCGTAATGCCGTCGACGATGATGACTTTGTCGGCGTCGACGACGTGTTTATTGAGTTTCAATGGTGTGCCGAGCTTGGTCGTACCGAAGTCGACGAGAGTCGGATCCATGCAGTCGTGCTGATAGGTCTTGATGCGGCGGACAACTTCTTCGCCGCAGACGAGGACGTCTTCTTCCGGCGTCTGGGCGCGGTGCGAGCCCTGGGCAAAGACGATGTAGATGTCGTCATCGGGGATGCCGGCCAGGTTCAGTTCGTCGATGATATAGATAAGGAATTGATTGGAATGGTTCCACGTGCGGGTGACGTCGGCGACGACGAGGCAGACCTTATCGCCTTTCTGGACTTTTTCCTGCAACGGGGCGCTGCCGATAGGATGACGCATGCAGTCGATCGTCGCCTGTTTGATGTCGACGGCAGGGACGTGTTTCCCTTCCATGACCCCGACAATGTGTTCTTCCGGGAGCTTGACAGTCTGCGTAGTTTCACCAATATTAAAAGTAAATTCTTTTAATGCCATTCTTTACCACCACTTCTTTTTAAAAAAATAAAAATAAACTGTACTTTATTATATCATGTTCAAAACGGTGCGCAAGTTTAAACTTTACGATAATCGTTTAACGTGCAAGCGATGGCATCAGCTAGACATTGCCTAGATAGATGTAGTGGAGATAAGAGCTGGCTGCTGCCTGCAGCTGTTTCAGTGCTGCTATGGGTGTCATCGGCGCAGACCAGTGGTACTGCGGGAAATAGCGGGTCAGATGCAGGGGGATGTCCGGTGAAATGGATGCCAGCCAGCGGGCTTCGGCGTCCATCTGGGCCGGGTCATCGTTTTCGCCGGGAATGACCAGCGTCGTCACTTCAACATGGCTTACGGCAGCGGCCGCTTCGATCGTGTCCAGCACAGGCTGGAGAGATGCTCCGCAGAGGGACTGGTAGAAGTCCTGGGAAAATCCCTTGAGGTCGATGTTCCAGGCGTCGATATAGGGAAGCAGGGCCTGGAGCGGTTCTTTTTCGATATAGCCATTGCTGACCATGACGTTGACCAGGCCGGCTTCGTGGACGAGGCGGGCCGTCTGGATGATGAATTCATAGCTCAAGGTCGGTTCGTTGTAGGTGTAGGCCAGGCCGATGCTGCCGTCGGCCCTGTAGTGCCGGGCCAGGGCCAGAGCCTGTTCCGGCGTCAGTTCCCGGAAGGGCGCTTCCTGTTGGGAAATCTGCCAGTTCTGACAGAAGGGGCAGGTGAAATTGCAGCCCCACGAGCCTAGGGACAGGATGGCGGAACCGGGATGGAAGCGATAGAGGGGCTTCTTTTCAATGGGATCCAGGGCGATGGCCGTGCATTGGCCGTAGTTCAGGGCCTGAAGGCGCTTACCGTCGTAATAGCGGGTCTGGCAGCGGCCGCGATGGCTTGAGGCGATGCGGCAGTGATGGGGACAGAGACGGCAGCGTGCCTGGCCGGACGGGGCAATTTCATAATAAGCGGCTTCCATGGTCTCACCTACTTATAGCGCGTGACTGTGAAACGGTAGAGGTCAGGCTGGACCTGAGGCGGGATGCCGGCTTTTTCCTTGGCAATGGCGATTTGCTGCTGGACCGTGTCGACGCCTTCCAGGTCGGGCAGTAAGAGGCCCGTCTGGGCATGGCTCATGACGATGACGCCGTACTTCTTGGGATCCAGGTCGGCTGGCGAAGCTACGGCTTCGGGCTGGCCCAGGACGTCGACGGAAATATCGATGTCTTTCAGTTCGTCCAGGCTGACCGGGTAGAAGCGCGGGTCCCGCGTCGCAGCCGATACGGCGTTGTGGATGATTTCACTGGCAATATTCATCTGCATGGGCAGGAAGGTGCCGATGCAGCCGCGCAGGCGGCTTCCCTTGTGGAGGGACACGAAGGCGCCGGCCTTGTCCTGCAGGTCTTCAGGCAGGTCTTTGGGTACGTTCATGAAGGCATGGTGCGTCAGGTAGTACGAGATGCTTTCCCGGGCCAGGCGGACGCGGATGTCGGCGACAGCCGGTTTTTCAGCCCGTTTTTCCTGGCCTTCCGGCAAGTACAGGGCGACGCCATAGCCGACGCCGAAGGGCCCTTCATAGGAATAAATCGGCATGACCGGGCGGAAATGGCGCAGGGCGCCGAAGAGGAAATACACCGACGGCAGGCCGCACATGCCGGCTTCGTCGATGAGGCTGCGGCTCATAGTCTTTAAGATGGCCGGGTCCTGTTTTTGCAGGGCTTCCATGACGGTCTTGTCGAAGATGGCCCCTTTCGGCGTGTAGCCGTTCGGCGAACCGGGCAGGAGGCGGTGCGACAAGTCGCCCGATGCGATGATGGCGATGCGCCGGCCCAGTCGGGCAGCGGCCTGGACGACGAGATCGCCTAAGAGGCTCATGCTGTCGTAGTCGTCGAAGCGTGGCGCCATGAGGACGACCTGGCCCGTGAAGCCGGCCTGACGAAGGTAATATAAGGGGACGAAAGTGCCCTGGTCGACGTAGAGGGGATGGCCGAAGCGGTCGCTCCAGGCGGCATCGAGTCGGTATACGTCGGTCTTGGGCGTGGCTGTTTCAAAGATTTCTTCGGCCAGGTCCATATCGGTGCGGACATCCATGGCCAGCTCCGGATAGCCGAAAGCGTCGAGGTTGCCGTAGAGGCGGGGCGTTTCCACGAGCGTTGCCCCGTCGGGGAAGACGTAGTTATGAGGCGACATGATGACCAATGTTTCCGGTTTCTGGCTGACGATCAAGCGGGCAGCCGCCTGTACGGCCCGGACCGTGGCGTCTATCTTTCGCAGTTCATCGCCGCCGATTTCCGGCAGCATAATCGGCGGATGGGGAAATAACCCCGCTGCGACACAAGCATGTTCCATAAAAAAACCTCCCTCATAATGGTATATGTCTATTATACCATTATGAGGGAGGTTTGACTAAAGGGCTTGTCGCACGACGACAAGCCCTTTAAAGTGGTTAGCGGCTAGCAGTTAGTTGTTAGCAGATGGCTTTAAATTTAAAGCTATTGCTTCAAACATCATACATCAAACATTAAAGAGAAAGGAATCATGCATGATGGCAGAAACCTTCGTACGACAGCGGCCTGTGAAAGCGGTTCAGGGGATTCCCGCAAGCGGGACGCCCTTTGCGGCCTGCGAACTGCGGGCCGCCGTAACAGGCCGGCCCCTACTAGTATTCCGTGTCTTCCATGAGGCTGGTCTTGCCGAAGCGGGTCTTCAGGTCTTTCCGTTCCATGCTCCATTTGGACGAGGCGATGGACATGGTCGGGTCGTAGTTCGGCGATTCCATGTTGAGGACGCCGCAGATGAATTCGTATTCCAGGTCGTTGGTGAAATACTTGTCCTTATTGGCCTTGATGGCTTTGACGACGTCGGGATTGCGCTTCTGGTAGCCTTCGGACAAGTAGCAGAACATGGGGATGCGCAGGACTTTGAAGCTGGCACTGTCAGGCTGGCGGGCGACGTCGGGATCGCTGCCGTGATCGGAGAAGTAGATCATGGCGTCGAGGTTGAGGTTATCCCGGGCGTAGTCGTAAATCTGCGACAGGACCCAGTCCGTATAGAGGACGGTGTTGTCGAAGTCGGCTTCCTGGTTGATCTTGCCGTCGTTGAATTTCTGGAACTCTTTCGGGTAGCGGTTGCGGTATTCGATGTGGCTGCCCATGACGTGGAGGACGACGAAGTTCTTTGCCTTCGGATCGACGCGTTTGAGGAACTGCAGGAGCGCGCCGTCCAGGGTCGATTCTTTCAGGTCCCGGTCGACCCATTCGGAGACGTCGGCCGTGTTGGCAACCAGCGTAATCGGTGTATCGGCGACGCCGACGGAGCCCTGGTTGCTGAACCAGTAGGTCTTATAGCCGGCCTTCTTGGCCATGTCGATGATGGAAATGGATTCGTTGAAAGGCTTATCGTTGTAGAAATTCGATTCCGTCAGGGCGTGTTCCAGGACGGGGACCGTGTACCAGACGCAGCTGTAGGCGTTGGTGAACAGCGTGAAGTCCGGATTCGATTTCATCGCCGTCAGCCACGGTGTATTAGGCACGTGGTCCGGATTGTAGGCATTCATCAGCGTCCGCGTTTCCGATTCGCCGATGACGACGATGACCGTGTTGGGATAGTCGGCCGGATGGAGCTGGACGGCCTGGAGGGCATTGTATTTTTCGTCGTGGTTTTCGGCATATAAAGCCGAGCGCTGCATGTAGTCGTGCGTGTCGATGAAGGTCCGGATCGGGAAGGCTTCCGGGAAGATTTCTTCGCTCAAGGCGCCGACAGACGGGGCGATGATGAGCAGCAGCGAAGCCAGGGGGATGATCTTGCGGTAGACGTGGGTCCGGGGCAGGATGTTCTGGCGATAGTTCAAGAGGAACAGGGCTCCCAGGATCAGGGCCAGGGCGACGGCGATGGCGGCTACCTTGAACAGGCCCAGGGAGTGGAAGTATTCCAGCGTTTCTGCCGGTCCCGTCTGGAAGATGAGCAGGGCGCCGGACGTGGTGATCGACGAATTGTAGAGGAAATAGTAGACCCACTGCAGCAAAATGATGAAGAACGCTGCGAACTGGACGAGGGTCATGAAGACGGCCCCGATTTTGTGGGGGAGATACTGCCGGACAATCATGTTCAGGCAGAAAAAGATAGCAAAAAAGTATAGTCCTACATATATATCATATATATTGTTCAAGTAAATCGTATTCGTATTGATCAGGGAAATGTAACTCAAGTAAGGGCCCGTAATGATCCAGCCCAGGCCGATGAGGGCCGGCGGGATGATGGCGCCTGGTGACAAGTGCTTCCAGTACAGGGCCAGGGACAGGACGACAGCACCGACGCCGGGCAGCAGACCGAACGTCATGTCTTCGATATTGTCGGGACCCATGCCCAGGGAGACGAGAAACTGCCATTCAAAGCAGAAGCCGTAGACTACGGCGAAGATGATAAGCAGCGGCAGGAGCCGATGCCGCCAGTTGCTGATTGCCTTCGTTGCATGAACCATGTTGTTTGTTCTATCCTCTCTTAATCTCTTTGTAAAAACGGTGTAAACAAAGCGTACCGACTATATTATACATCAAATGTAGCCGATAACATAGAGGGATTTTTGGAATTATTGGAAAAAAAGATAAAAAAAGACTTGCCAAAAATGCCGTGTCATGGTAGAATAGTTTTCGTTGAGGCACTCCGTGCTGATACAATGGTGAAACGGCCCCGTGGTGTAGCGGTTTAACATGTCGCCCTGTCACGGCGAAGATCGTCAGTTCAAATCTGATCGGGGTCGCCACTTTTTTTGCTCAGGTAGCTCAGTCGGTAGAGCAGGGGACTGAAAATCCCCGTGTCGGCGGTTCAATTCCGTCCCTGAGCACCAACATCAATTACCTATCATGCGGTTGTGGCGGAATGGCAGACGCGCTACTTTGAGGGGGTAGTGAGCGAAAGCTCATGGGGGTTCAAGTCCCCCCAACCGCACCATAGCTTCTCACAAGAGGAGCGCTGAATAGAAACGGCCCCGTGGTGTAGCGGTTTAACATGTCGCCCTGTCACGGCGAAGATCGTCAGTTCAAATCTGATCGGGGTCGCCATATTCTTTTTTTTACAATTTTATATGCGGTTGTGGCGGAATGGCAGACGCGCTACTTTGAGGGGGTAGTGAACGAAAGTTCATGGGGGTTCAAGTCCCCCCAACCGCACCATGTAAAAAGGGCTTGTCGTATGACGACAAGCCCTTTTCAGCGATTAGTGGCTAGTTGTTAGTGGTTAGTGGATGGCTTTAAATTTAAAGCTTTTCTCTGCAAACTACACACTCCGAACTATAAAGAGATAGGGACCACGCATGATGGCAATAGCTTTCGTGCGACAGTCTTTTTTTTAGCAGTTAGTGTTTCGTAGGGGCCGTCCTGAAAGCCTTTTTGGCCCGTCAGGTGCCGACCAGCGGAAGGCGCAGGACGGATGCCAAAACGGACAGCAGTGGCTGGCGGCCCGCCGCGAACAGTCAGCCACACCGATGGCCAGTCTGATGGTGTGGTTTTTACGACAAAATCGAAAAAGGGGAATCCCTATGGATAAGGAACATATATTTTTTGAAAATTATGCCAGGAACTGGGACCGCGACCGCAAGGCCGACGCCAAAATCTTGTCGTCTTTCATGGAGCTGGCAGGGATACGGCACGGTTCGGTCATCCTCGATGCCGGCTGCGGGACAGGCGTGCTCCTGCCGTATTTGTCGGCGGCTGCCGGTGATGATGGGACCGTCGAGGGCTTCGATTATTCCCAGCAGATGATCGATGTGGCCAAAGAGAAATTTTCTCACCTGGCCAATGTCACTTTTACGACAGGCGATGTCCTGAAGTACCATTTCCCGGAAAAACATTATGATGTCGTCTGCTGCCTCAATTTTTATCCCCATATCGCCAGTCACAGCCGCGACGTCATCCGCCGCCTCTATGAGGCCATGGTGCCGGGTGGGACGCTGCTCATCATGCACGATATGCCCCGCAAGGCCGTCAACGCCATCCACGGCGGCCAGCCTGTGCTGCCGCCGGTCGATGTCCTGGAAGAGAAATTGATCAGCGCCGGGTTTTCCGTCGTCATCGCCATGGATACGGACCGGTTCTATCTCATCAAAGTCGTCAAGGAGGCTGACGAAGCCGATTTCGTCTACGACGACGAGGAACAGCCGGCCGGCGTGGCGTCCCATCCCCTCCATTACGGCCATCACCATACGGAAACGAAGCGCGTCCTTAACCGCCTGTCGCGCATTACGGGCCACGTCGAAGCCATCAAGCGCATGATCGAAGACGGCCGCGACTGCAGCGACGTCCTGGTCCAGCTGGCCGCCGTCCATTCGGCCGTCGCCGGTGTGAGCCGGGTCATCCTCAAGGACCATATCGACCACTGCATCGTCGATGCCATCCGTGAACACGACGCAGATGCCGTAGAAAATCTCAAGAAAGCTATTAATACCTTTGTCAAGTAATGGTATAATAGGACCAGAGTATCCATTTGGAAAGGGTGTGACCACGATGCAGTTTCGTGTAGTATTAGGTGATTTATCGGAGTGGAAGGCCGACGGGATCGTATATTCTGCCAGCTCGACCCTCTTGCCAACGAATAGCGTCAGCAGTAAGATTCATCAGAAAGGCGGCTTGTCTTTTTCCGCCTCGTGCCGTACGATCGGCATGTGCCACGTCGGCAGTGCCGTCATGACCAAGGGTTATAAATTGAAGGCGCCTTTCATCATCCACGCTGTCGGGCCGTACTGGGTAGGCGGCAAGCGCGGTGAAGAAGGGGAATTGTTGTCGGCCTATAAGAAGGCCATCCATCTGGCCGATGAAAAGCATTTGAAGCACGTTGCTTTTGCTTCGCTGAGTACGGAAGAAAAACGCTACCCCCTGCAGCGCGCTGCCGCTGCCGTCGTCCCTTTGCTCCTGACCGACGGAACCGGCTTCGACCGCATCGACATGGTCTGCACGAGCCCGGAAGAACAGGAAGCCTATACGAAAGCGGCTGTCTTCTTCTGGCTCCGCCATCTCGGAGACGCTGCCGGCAATGAACAGGCGGCCATGATGGAAGAAGCCGGCGCTGCCCTGGCCCTGCTGCAGAGCCGCGATGATGCACCGGACCCGATTGCCTTGTCGGAAGAGGTCAAGAAAATCGAAGCCATCGTCCATCCTTTCTTGAAGTTGAGGAAACGCAGCCTCGTCGACATCGAACAGGCTGCATCGCAGATCATGGCCTTGTATCCGGCCAGCAGTGCGGAAGGAGTGTAACCCATGGCAAAAAGAAACGGAACCCATGACCTGGACGTCACCGTCCAGTGCCCGGCCTGTCGCGAATACGGCGTCTTCCATACGTGGGATGTCATCGACACGGCTGATGCGAAATTGAGCGAACGCGTTCATTTCGACGAAAATCTATTTTTCTACACGTGCCCTCATTGCCACGCCAAGATCCACATGGAAAGCAAGTGCCTCTACATCGACCGGGACAAGAAGCTCCTGGTCTGGCACATCCCGGATCCGAAAGAACGGGTCACGTCGAAGGAAGTCCAGGATGCCCTGGGTTCGCCGTCCTTCACGACCTATACCTGCCGGGCTGCCCTGACCTGGGGCGAATGGCGGGAAAAGATCATCGAACTGGAAGGTTCTTATGATGACCGCCTCTATGAAATCATCAAATACGGCGCTTATCAGCTCCTGAGCCAGGAAGACAAGGAACGCCTGCCCCTGGAAGCCTATCACATCGACTATGCCGACGATAGCCACAATCCGGACAAGCTGGCCCTGGTCTTCATGCAGAAAGATGCCAAGGGCATGGCCTATGTCTATCCCATTACGGAACACTTGAAAGAAGTGACCAAGGATATCTTCCTGCCCATCATCGAACAGATCGCCGATGCCAACCGCAAGGCCCAGTTCGACCGTTTCGGCTATTCCTGGGCCCGCCAGTTCACGACGTATATCATCAAGGCCGCCGAAGAAGACAAGAACCGCGAAACCTATGGCAACCTCATCGGTTTCTGGGTCAAGACCATTGGCGACGAAATCTTTCGGGCCGAAGTGAAACCGGAATAATTTGTAGGGCGCCCACGTGGGGCGCCCGCCGGCCGCGGTTCGCCGGCCGCAGTTCGCAGTTCGCAGACAAAACATGCCATTAAGCTGGTAGGGATGTGGTTGACTGTTCGCGGCGGGCCGGCCCCTACGAACTGCTAGCTATTAAAGGGTTTGTCGCACGAAGGCTTCAGCTATCATGCGCGATTCCTTTTGCTTTATAGTTTGTAGTACGGAGTTTGTAGATGAGGGCTTTAAAACATGCACTAAAAACTACAAACTGCAAACTTAAAACTCAAAAAGAGGCTGTCGCATGACGACGGCCTCTTTTTATTGACAGATGTTTTAATTAAAAATATAATAAAAATAATGGGTTATTGTAGATTTGTATTCCCTGGCAATTCATAATTTTGTTAGATAGGAAGGAGACATTGGATGTTTTCTATTTTAAAGCGTATTATGCTGACGACGGTCATTGCTGTCGGTTTTATGATTGGCTCCATGACGGTGACGGCTCAGGCCGATATGCCGCCGACGATTGCTGAATCGGCCTGCATGATCGACGTCGATACAGGTAAGGTATTATATCAGGTCTATCCGACCAAGTGGGTCCACCCGGCGAGCACGACGAAAATCGTCACCCTCATTACGGCCCTGGACCAATATAAGGATAAGCTGGACCAGCCCTTGCAGATTTCCTGGGAAGCTGCCAATACGGAACCTTCCTGCCTGGGGATTGCACCGGGCGATCCCATTTCTATCCGTGAAGCCCTGCGGGGCATGATGGTCGTTTCCGGGAACGACGCTGCTGTCGCCGTCGCCCAGACTTTAGGGGGTTCTGTCGCCGGCTATGCGGAAAAGATGAACCAGGAAGCGGTCAAAATGGGAGCTACCCATACGAATTTCGTCAATCCCAACGGCTTGACGGCAGCCCATCACCACACGACGGCCATCGATATGGCCAAGATGGCTGCGTACGGGATGAAGAACTTCCCTGAATTTCGTTATATTGTAGGACTCAAATCCTATGATGTAAAATACATGGATGGTCGGGAACCGAAGCACGTCACGACGACAAACCATTTCCTGACCAGCGGCTATCCCGGCGCGAACGGCGTCAAGACAGGCTTTACCAATGCTGCTGGCGAATGTCTCGTTGCTTCGGCAACGCGCGACGGCCATACGCTGGTCTTGGTCCTGTACAACGACGATAACCGCTGGACCGATGCACCGACCATTTTAGATTACGGCTTCCGGAGATTGCAGACGGGGAAATAGCCTGACCGGGAGCGCAACGAGGGGGTATAGTTATGGCGCACGTTTTGATTATTGAAGATGACAGTATGATCGCTGCCATCGAACGGGACTTTCTTGAGGACAATGGCTTTGAAGTATCCGTAGCCATGACGGGAAAGGAAGGCCTGAAGATCTTTGATGGCGGAGCCATCGAAGCAGTCCTGCTGGACATCGGCCTGCCTGACACGGATGGCTTCCTGTTGTGCCGCAAACTGCGGGACATCAGCAACGTCCCCATCCTTTTCATCACCGCTCGGGGGAGCGACGACGATAAGATCAAGGGATTGGGACTCGGTGCTGACGATTATATCGTCAAGCCGTTCAATCCATCGGAAATGATGGCCCGCCTGAAGGCCCATCTGGAAATCCATCAGAGACTGTTAGGGGTACGTCTCCAGGATGCCGATGACAACAAACCGGATATCCAAGTCGGCGACTTGCGCATTTTCATCAAGCGCCACCAGGTTTTCCGGGGAAAAACAGAAATCAATCTGACTGGGAAAGAATTCAATCTGCTCTTGTTCCTGGCCCGTCATCCCAACCAGGTCTTCTCCAAGAAGTACCTCTTCGAGATGATATGGCATCTCGATGCCCTGGGCGAACTGGCGACGGTGACGGTCCACGTCAACCGCCTGCGGGACAAGCTCAACGAAGTCGAACCGGAATTCACGGCAATCGAAACCGTTTGGGGAAACGGTTATCGCTTCCGCGTAGAAGAATAAAAAAATAGGCTGTCGCAAATGCGACAGCCTATTTTTTACTGTAGGGGTCGCCGCATGGGCGACCCGCTGGATATTTGGTGACAATCTCTCTAGGCCGGAAAATTGCTCATGTTCTGGGGCAGGCTTGCCACGTGCAAGCCCCTACGAAGCTAGCCCCTAGCCACGAGTCACTAGCCATGAGCCACTAGCCACTAAAAAGGGACTGTCGCACGAAGGATTTTGCCATCATGCACGGCCCCTTTGCTTTATAGTTTGTAGTTTTCAGTGAAAACCTTTAAATTTAAAACCATCCGCTAGCCACTAGCCCCTAACTGCTAGCCACTAAAAAAAGGCTTGTCGCACGTGCGACAAGCCTTTTTTTCACTATTAGTAATTAACGTTGCGGAGTTCGAAGAAGGACTGGGGATGTGCACAGACTGGGCAGACTTTCGGAGCTTCGACAGCTTCTACGATGAAGCCACAGTTGCGGCAGATCCAGGTCTTCTTGTCGGATTTCTTGAAGACTTCCTGTTTTTCGACGTTAGCCAGGAGAGCGAGGTAGCGTTCTTCGTGGTGTTTTTCGATTTCAGCGACTTTTTCAAATAAGAAGGCGATTTTGTCGAAGCCTTCTTCACGGGCTTCTTTAGCGAAGGTCGGGTACATTTCCGTCCATTCGTAATGTTCGCCGGCAGCAGCGTCTTTCAATGCGTTGATGTCGTTGGGCAGTTCGCCGCCGTTGAGGAGTTTGAACCAGATTTTAGCGTGTTCTTTTTCGTTGTTAGCCGTTTCTTCAAAGAAAGCTTTGATCTGTTCGTAGCCTGCTTTTTTAGCTACGCTGGCATAATAGGTGTACTTGTTGCGGGCCTGGGATTCACCTGCAAAGGCAGCCTGTAAGTTTTTTTCTGTTTTCGAACCTTTTAATTCCATAATTCATTTCCTCCTTGACAAAAAGTTATATTTGAAATTATTTTTTAGCACCTCTTTGGGTTGATTTCATTGTAGCACTTTTCAACCCTAATGTCAACGGATAATTATTGTTTGTTAGTAGAAAACTTTTAACGGGCCCGGTTGTTGTCGTGGCCGTCTGCCGTATGGTCCTGGTCGCCAGCATGGCTGCTGTTCTGACTGATGCTGCGGCTGTTCTGGCTCTGGCTGCTCCGGGAAGACGACGACTGGCTGCTGCGGCTCTGGGATTGGGAGCGGCTGTGGCTGGTGCTGTCGTCGCGGGTATAGGAATCCCACTTCGATTTGACCGTGTCGCCGGCATCTTCGGCCGAGTCCTTGAGGCTGCCGTATTTCACCTTGAACTGGGCTTCAATCTGGTCCGCTTTTTCCGGGTACATAGCCTTCAGTTTAGCCAGGAGTTCGGCCTTGCTGGCATTGCCCTTGTCCAGGGCACCCTGGATTTCTTTATACTCTTTATAATAGGCCATCCAATGCTTCAGCGGGCCGTAATCGTTGCTCATGAAGGATGTGTAGCTGCCGAAGGCGCAGGCCAGTGTCAGGATGAGGAAGATGAGGACGCGCTTCATTTACTGCGCCCCCTTCCCGCGGGCTGCGGCGTGGCAGGCCTGGCTGGCCGAGCTGGCCGTCATGGCGGCGAAGAGGACCGTCAGGACGACGAGGACCCGCGTCACCAGGGAGAGCGTCGGCAAGGGCAGGAGGTCCGTATAGGCATAGGCCGGGATGAAGGAAATGCCGATGGCTGCCAGGATGACGATGGCCAGGGCCAGGTAGAGGAAGCCGCTGAGGATGCCGAAGAGGGTCCCCAGGACGTCCATGAAGGGGCTGGCGACGGCTTTGGCCGCTTTGCCCATCTGGCTGTCGCCGTCGTTCCAGTTGAAATCCTTGCCCGTCTTGGCGGCTTCGGCGGCGTAGCGCTGGCGCATGGCTTGTTCCCGTTCGTAACGGCGTTGCTGCTGGGCTAGCTGTTGCTGACGGTAGTATTCATCGCTCTGGTCCTGGTCATAGAAGACGCGGTCTTCCACGCCTGGACCGAAATCGCCATAGGCTCCGTATTCGTCGCCAGGCATACGCGGATTGTCTTCCGGGACGATGGGTTCGCCGATATAGTAGCGGTAAATGTTTTTGGGATGTCCCAGTTTGCAGCAGATTTCTTCTTCCGACTTTCCTTCTTTGGCACCGAGGCGGAACTGTTCTTCGCAGTCTTCGATGATGCCTTTCAAGTCATTTTTGTCACTCTTGCGGAAATAGTAGCGCAAGAGGTCCATAAATTCATTCTTTCTCATGCTTTACCCTGTCAGGCCCTTCCTTTCCTGTGAGTGCTTCATAGCGCTGGTGAAACGTCGCCCCGTACTGCCAGGCAGCGACGCTGATAGCCGCGATGGCGATGATGACGATGAAGATGGCAAATACCGGCATGTCCGGTAAAAAGGCGACCGACGCCAGCGGCTCTTTTTCCAAGGCGATGCAGATGGCCACCCAGGCCAGGAGCGCGATGGCGCAGACCGTACAGATTGTGCCGATAATGTAACAGATGAGATAGGACCGGCGCAGGTTCTGCCGGCTCATCGATGATTTCAAAACAATTCCTCCTCTTCAATTCATTACCTGTTATCTTAACACAGGCACTATAGCAGGTCAATCGCGGCGGCCCATTCCCTTGCGAAGGGGGCCTTGGGGCTATATAATCATATATTATAATATTGTCTATTGAAGGAGGAATTTTGATGGCTGATTTTATTCGTTATTATGTAGGTGACATCGTTCAGATGAAGAAGGCCCATCCTTGCGGCTGCAATGAATGGGAAGTCCTGCGCATCGGTGTCGATTTCGTCATCCGCTGCACTGGCTGCGGCCACCGGGTCATGATTCCCAGGCCTAAATTTGAAAAGGCTGTAAAAAAACGATTAAAATGTGCTGGCGATGAAAGTGAAAAAGCGTAAAAAGTTAGAAAAAGGTATTTTTATTTTTAGGACTTTGTGGTACAATATTCAACAGCTGATATTTTAATGCTTTACCAAGATAAAGAACTAAAGGAAGGGAGGTCATAGGATGAACAACAATACCTTGGATGGAGTGAAGATGCTCCACCATGATGAAATGCGCAATTATGACCGGATCCAGGGAAAAATAATTTCTGTTATTATGAACCACGGCTGTAAGATTATTGAAACGCCGAGTTTTGAAGATTACGATGTATACCAGCACTTCTTTCCACGGCTCCGCCAGCAGATGGTCAAGACCATCGACACCGATGGCCGTGTCCTGGTCCTGCGGCCGGATGTGACGCTGCCTCTCGTCGAAACGGCAGCCCGCGAATTCCCGCGCTCGAACCAGCTGCTCAAGTTCGGTTACGTCAGCACGGTCTTCCGCGAATATTACGGCCGCTCGACGTATGGCAAGGATTTCCTGCAGGGGGGCATCGAAATCCTGGGCGACTCCAGTCCCGAATGTGACGGCGAAGTCATCGTCACGGCAGCGGAGATCCTCAAAGCCGTCGGCGTCGAAAACATCCGCATCGACATCGGTACGGCTGCTTATACACAGGCTTTGTTCGACGGCCTTCCCATTTCGGAAGACCAGAAGGAAACCCTTAAGGGGTATATGGCAGAACGCAATCTCGTGGCCTGCAAGTCCTATATCGCCGCCCTGCCGGTATCGGCCGATGCCCGCAAGGCCCTGGAAGCCCTGCCGGTCCTCTTCGGGCCCTATGCCCAGACCCTGAGCAAGGCCCGGGATTACTCTATCAACAGCGGCATGCTCAACGCCCTGTCGCGGCTGGAACGGGTCTATGACTACATCCTTTATGCCGGCTATGCCGATAAGGTCCAGCTCGACTTCGGCTTTGCCAGCCGCCTGGGCTACTATACGGATACGGTCTTCAAGGTCTACGTCGACGGCGCCCTGTACGACATCATCGACGGCGGCCGCTATGACCAGCTGTCGTCGCGGTTCGGCGTCGACCGCCCGGCCTGCGGCTTCGGCATGAACATCAATTTATTGTATGAATACATGAACGATGCCGGCCTGTTGGAAGATACGGAACCATCGTTCCAGATGGCCGTATCCTATACAGCCTGCGACCAGACCCTGGTCCGGGACCTCATGAACTGGCGCAGCCGCGGCTTCCGCGTCGCCGCCTATCCCGATTCGTCCTTCATCGACAGCGGCGATTACAGTATCCACGCTATTTACCGCAACGGCTCGTACTATAAGGACGGCAAGGCCATGACGGCCGAAGAATTGGAAGCACTCATGGGGAGGTTGTAACATGGCGATTCATATTGCACTGGCCAAGGGCCGTATTCATAAAGTGGTCATGAAGTATTTAGCCGAAAGCGGCTATGATTTCCCGACGTATTCCGAAGAGAGCCGCAAGCTCATCTTTGAAGACGCCAAGGGCCAGCTCAAAGTGACCCTGGTCAAGTCACCTGACGTCGCTGTCTACGTCGAACGCGGCGCCGCTGACGTCGGTATCGTCGGCAAGGACGTCCTCATCGAAGAAGCGCCGGGCGCCGACGTCTACGAAGTCATGGACCTGGGCATCGGCCGCTGCCGCATGGCCGTCGCCGGCATTGCCGGCAAGAAGGTCGACATGACCAAGCGCATCACTATCGGCACGAAATATCCGCGCATTGCCCGCAGCTATTTCGAGGCCAATCATCACAGCGTCGACATCATCAAGCTCAACGGGTCCGTTGAACTGGCACCGATCGTCGGCTTGTCCGATGTCATCGTCGATATTGTCGAAACGGGCAATACTTTGAAGGCCAACGGCCTGGAAGTCCTGAAATATTTCATGGATTTCAGTGCCCGCATGATTTGCAATCCCGTTTCCTTTAAGATGAAATATAACGAAATCCAGCAGCTCATGGATGTCATCCGTGAACACAGCATGAAGGCATAATTAAGGGGGAGTTAGAGTGGAATGGATAGATGTACCCAGTGAAGGGTTGACCTTACGCGACATTCGCCGCATTACTAAACGGGACCAGGCAGAAAGTGAAGACATCCGCAAGGCTGTCGAAGCTATCCTGGCCGACATCGAACAGCGCGGTGACGCCGCTGTCCGGGAATATACGAAACGCTTCGATGGCGTCGACCTCGACAGTTTCCTCGTTTCGCCGGAAGAAATCGACGATGCCGTCGACATCGTCGGTCCCGATTTCATGGCCATTCTGGAAGAAGCGGCCGCCAACATCCGGGCCTATCATGAACGCCAGGTCGAACAGACCTGGATCGACACCTTCCGTCCCGGCGTCCGCCTGGGGGCCAAGTTCACGCCTATCCAGCGCGTCGGTGTCTACGTCCCCGGCGGTACGGCGGCCTATCCGTCGACGGTCCTCATGGACACCATCCCGGCCCACGTCGCCGGCGTCCCGTCCATCGCCGTCTTTACGCCGCCTGCCAAAGACGGGTCGGTCAATCCCTACATCCTGGCTGCGGCCCACGTCGCCGGCGCTACGGAAATCTATAAAGTCGGCGGTGCCCAGGGCATTGCCGCTGCCGCTTACGGCACGGAAAGCATCCCGCCGGTCTTCAAGATCGTCGGCCCGGGCAACGCTTACGTCGCCATGGCCAAGCGCCTGGTCTTCGGCACTGTCGGCATCGACATGATCGCCGGCCCCAGTGAAGTCGGCGTCCTGGCCGACCACGACGCCAATCCGGTCTGGGTCGCTGCTGACCTCCTGGCCCAGGCCGAACACGACCGCCGGGCCGCCGTCTTCCTGGTCACGCCCAGAGCCGCCTTTGCCGGCGAAGTCGAAGCTGAAGTCCGGCGTCAGCTGGAAGAACTGCCGCGCAAGGACATCGCTGCCGAATCCATTGAAAAACACGCCAAGTTCTTCATCGTCAAGGATAAGGACCAGGCCGTAGATATTATGAACCTCATCGCGCCGGAACACCTGGAAATCGCCTTCAGCGACGCCGAAACGTGGGCCAAGAAAATCGTCAATGCCGGTGCTATCTTCATGGGGCCCTATACGACGGAACCCCTGGGCGACTACTTCGCCGGCCCCAACCATACCCTGCCGACTATGGGGACGGCGGCTTTCTCGTCGCCCCTCGGCGTCTATGATTTCGTCAAGCGCAGCAGCCTCCTGGAATACGATAAGGACGCTTTCACAGCTGTCGCCGACAAGGTCATGCGCTTCGCCAATGTAGAAGGATTGCAGGCTCACGGCCTGGCTGTAAGGAGGAGAATCGATGAATAATAACTGGCTTCGCAATACCATCCGCTCTTTTGAACCCTATGTCGTCCCAGAAATCCGGGAGCATACAGTCATCAACGCCAATGAAAGTCCGTACAACCTCTTTGATTTCCCCAAGGTCAAAGCCGATTTCCTGGAACGCCTGGCCAAGACGCCGTCGTACCACTATCCGGACCCCTTTGCCGAAGAACTGCGAGCAGCCCTGGCGAAATACGTCGGATGCCAGCCCCAGGAAGTCCTCGTCGGCAATGGCGGCGATGAAATCATCAGCCTCATCATGAATACCTTCCTCAATCCCGGCGATACGCTCCTGACCCATACGCCGACCTTCGACATCTACGGCATCGACGCCGAAGTCCTCGGTGCCAAGGTCGTCACCGTGTCCGACCTTGACGGATACCGCCGCAATCGCGACGGCCTCCTGGCCAAAGTGGAAGAACTCCAGCCGAAAGTGACAGTCCTCTGCAACCCGAACAACCCGACAGGGGAACTGCTGCCCCTGGATTACGTCGAAAGCCTGGTCCAGGCTGCCGACAATATCGTCGTCATCGATGAAGCGTACTTGGAATTTGCCGGCGCGCCGAGTATCATTACCAAACTCTCTCAGTACGACAACCTCATCGTCATCCGCACCTTGTCCAAGGCCTTCGGCCTGGCCGGCTGCCGCGTCGGCTACGGCGTGGCCCAGAAGGAAGTCATCGACGCTTTGGGCCTGACGAAACTCGTCTACAACCTGAACATCCTCTCGCAGAACGCTGCCCTGGCCGCCATGGACTATGCCGATGAAATCCTGGCCCACAACATCTCGCCGACCCTGGCAGCGCGCCAGCATTTCATGGACGCCTTAAAGGACGTGCCGAATCTTACGGTCTATCCCAGTGCGACCAACTTCGTCCTGGTCCGCGTCCCCGACGGCCCGGCCATGGTCAAGGCCCTGCACGACGCCGACATCTGCGTCCGCTCCTATAAGGCGGCAGACCTCAAGAACTGCCTGCGCATCACCATCACCACGGACGACGTCGTCCGCCGCGTCGTCGCCGTCATGACCGAGGAGGCGAAGAAATATGCGTAGTGCCCAGATTGAACGGGAAACGGCAGAGACGCAGATCGCCGTCTCCCTCAACATCGACGGCTCCGGTACCTTCGGCGGCACGACGGGCATCGGTTTCTTCGACCACATGATGAACCTCCTGGCCTGCCACAGCGGCATGGACATTACTCTCCACGTCCACGGCGACCTCGACGTCGACACGCATCACACCATCGAAGACCTGGCCATCGTCTTTGGCGACGCCCTGACCCGGGCCCTGGGCGACAAGAAGGGCATCAACCGCTACGGCATGTTCTACTGCCCCATGGACGAAGCCCTGACGCGGGTCGTCATCGACCTCAGCGGCCGGCCCTACCTGGTCTACGACGTGAAACTCGCCGTCGAACGCATCGGGACCTTTGAAACGGAAATGCTCAAAGAATTCCTCTATGCCCTGGCCGTCCACGGCCGCATGAACCTGCACGTCACCAATCTCTATGGCGAAAATGCCCACCACATCGTCGAATCGGTGTTCAAAGGGCTGGGTCACGCCTTGAAGGAAGCCGTCCGCATCGAAGGCGACGAAACGAGTGTCTTGTCGACAAAAGGGGTGTTATGATGAAGATTGCGATTATCGATTATGAAGTTGGCAACCTGGCCAACGTATACAATGCCTGGAAACGCCTGGGCATCGAAGCGGCCATTACCCGCGACCCGGCTGTCATCCGCGACGCCGATTTGGTCGAACTGCCCGGCGTCGGTGCCATCCGCGATGCCATGGGGAACTTACAGAAATTCGACCTCATCCCGCTCCTGCAGGAACAGGTCCAGAGCGGCAAGTTCTTCATGGGCGTCTGCCTGGGCATGCAGGCCCTCTTTGAAAAGAGCTACGAAGGCGGCACCTACGACTGCCTGGGTTTCCTGCCCGGCGACATCGTGCCCTTCCACACGAAACTGAAAGTACCCCACATGGGCTGGAATGAGTTGGAATTCCGCCAGGAACACTGGCTCCAGAAAGGACTGCCGGCTCATCCTTACGTCTATTTCGTCCATTCCTACCATAAATCGCCAGTGGATACGCCCGACGTCATCGCTACGGCCGATTACGGCCAGCCCGTCCCGGCTATCTGCGGCAAAGACAATGTCCTGGGCTTCCAGTTCCATCCGGAAAAGAGCGGCCGCGTCGGCGAACAGCTCCTCCGGAACGTCGTCGATTACGTCATGAAGAAAGGGTGAGACTATGATCGTATTTCCCGCTATCGATATCCAGAACGGCCATGCTGTCCGCCTGCGCCAGGGCGTCAAGGACGACAGTACGACCTATTTTGAGAACCCCGTCGACGCTGCCGTCAAATGGTGCGACGAAGGGGCCATGTTCCTCCACGTCGTCGACCTGGACGGCGCCTTTTCGGGCAAACTGACCAATGCCTCGATCATCGGCGACATCTGTGAAGCCGTCGATATCCCTGTCGAAGTCGGCGGCGGCATCCGCAGCGAAGAAGCTATCGAAACGTATCTGGAAGCCGGTGTCAACCGCGTCATCATCGGGTCCAAAGCCGTCGAAGACCCGGAATTCATTACGGCTATGGCCAAGAAATACGGCTCGTCCCTGGCCGTATCCATCGACGCCAAGGGCGATGTCGTCGCTACCCGCGGCTGGGTCGACGGCAGTGACAAGAAGGTCCTGCCCTTTGCCCAGTCCATGCTCGACATCGGCATCAATACCCTGGTCTATACGGACATCAGCCGCGACGGCATGCTGACAGGGCCGAACTTTGAAATGCTCAGCCAGCTCCAGCAGCTGCCCTTCATCCGCCTCATCGCGTCCGGTGGCATGAGCAGCATCGCTGATCTGAAGAAATTACAGGCCATGGGCGTCTACGGTGCCATCACCGGCAAGGCGCTCTACGAGGGGAAAATCACGATGGCCGAAATCCGCGCATTAGGGGGAATGTAAGATGTTGGCAAAACGTATTGTACCGTGCCTGGACGTCCGCGATGGCCGCGTCGTCAAAGGCAAGCAGTTTAAACATATCCAGGACGTCGACGATCCCGTCAAATTGGGGAAATTCTATTCCGACCAGCTCGCCGATGAACTCGTCTTCTACGACATCACGGCGACCCATGAAAAGCGCCATATCTTCATCGACGTCGTCCGCGCCGTAGCCGAAGCCATTACCATTCCCTTTACCATCGGCGGCGGCATCAGCAGCATCGACGACTTCCACCAGGTCCTGCGGGCCGGTGCCGATAAGGTATCGGTCAATTCGGCTGCCGTCCGCCGTCCCGAACTGATACGCGAAGCGGCCCAGCGCTTCGGCAGCCAGTGCGTCGTCCTGTCCATCGACGCCAAGCGCGATAACCACGGCAGCTGGCAGGTCTACGTCGAAGGGGGCCGCAAGAATACGGGCATCGACGCCATCGCCTGGGCCAAACAGGGCGTTGCCCTCGGCGCCGGCGAAATCTGTATGAATTCCATGGACGCGGACGGCGAAAAGGCCGGCTTCGACCTGGAACTGAACCGCCGCCTGGCGACGGAACTGCCTGTGCCCATCATCGCTTCCGGCGGTGCCGGCACGATGCAGGATTTCAAGGATGTCTTCGACGTCGGCGTCGATGCCGCCCTGGCCGCTTCGGTCTTCCACTTCGGCCAGATCGACATCCCCGATTTGAAGACCTATTTACAGGGACAGGGAATTCCCATGAGAGGGGCAGAAGAATAAATGGAAAGTGTATCGATGAAAGACATTAAATTTGATGAAAAGGGCCTCGTGCCGGCCGTCGTCCAGGAAGGATGCAGCGGCAAGGTCCTCATGGTGGCCTATATGAACGCCGAAGCCCTGAAGCGCACCGTCGAAAGCGGCGACGCCTGGTATTACAGCCGCAGCCGCCAGGAATTGTGGCATAAAGGCGAAACGTCGGGTCATTTCCAGCACGTCCGCTCCATCGCCGTCGACTGCGATGCCGACACGATCCTCCTGACCGTCGACCAGGTCGGCGCCGCCTGCCATACAGGCCACAAATCGTGTTTCTTCCGGTCCATGACGGAATGGGAAAAGACCTATACGGGCAACTTGTCCATGCTGTCGGACCTGCGCGAAGAAATCAAGGAAAAACGCATCCATCCGACGGAAAAATCCTACACGGCTTACCTCCTGCAGACGGGCATCGACAAGATCTGCAAGAAAATCGGCGAAGAATCGTCGGAAGTCATCATCGCCGCCAAGAACGCCGACCCCGTCGTCAAGGATACGTCGGAAGCCGCCGACAACCTGCGCCTGGAAGTCTGCAAGGAATCGGCCGACCTCTTGTATCACCTGTCCGTCCTCTGGGAAGACACGGGCGTCACCGTCAACGATGTCATGAAGGTTCTGGAAGAACGGTCCCATGTCAAGGGCAATAAGAAGACCGTCGGCCATTTGGACAAGACATTTTAAGTAAGAGGAGGAAGGCGCGATGAAGAAAGTGATTTTTGACGTCGATGGCGTCTTGCTCAGTGAAAAACGCTATTTCGACGTATCGGCCCTGGTAGTCTGGGAATGGTATTACAGCCCGCGCTACATGCACCTCAAACCGGAACGGATCACGGCCGACCTTGACGATGATACCATCGCCGCCCTGCGGGCCCGCTTCTGGAGGAACGACGATATCTTATTGTGGCTCAAGAAACACGGCGTCAACAGCAACTGGGACATGGTCCACGCCCACATCGTCGTCACCTTGTGGCTCATGCTGGAAAAGTATGTCGCCGACCACGGCGGTCTGGAAGGGAGCCTGAAGAAAATCGACGATATCCAGTATTTGAGGTCCCTCCTGCGGGGCTATCCCGTACCGACGGCCGACGACGTCTATCGCCGCCTGAGCAATGTCATCCCCGAACGAGCCGGCAAGGACGAAGTCTTTACCTATCTGACCGATGCCGTCCAGTCGTCCCTGGGACCGGGCTCCAAGCAGTGGACTCCCCTCGATTCGCCCTTGTGGCAGCTGGAATTCGAGGCCTTCCAGGACTGGTATTTCGGCGACGAGCTCTATGAACAGACGTATGGCAAGAAACCTTATGCACCGGGGAAACCGGGCTTTTTGACGCGGGAAGAACCACTGGGGACTGTCGACGGCATCCGCAACATGTTCCGGGAATTGAAGAAACGGGGCTATCAGATTGCCATCGCCACGGGCCGGTCGAAAATGGAAATGGAGATTCCCTTCCGGACCTATGGTTGGCTCGACGAATTCGACGAATACTACGTTGCGACCTACAGCGACGTCGAAGAAGCCGAAGCCATGCTGCACATGTCCCTGGACAAGCCCAACCCCTTCGCCTATTACCTCGGGGCTTTCGGCAAGAATAAGAAGCATTACCTCGACTACGTCAGCCATCCCGACGACTTCAAGAAGGGCATCTACTACGTCGTCGGCGACTCCCTGGCCGACGTCTGGTGCGCCCGGGCCATGGGAGCCACCATGATCGGGACCCTGACCGGCATCGACGGGCCGGCGGCCAAGCCCATGTTCCAGAAGGAGCACGTCCGCTACATCGTCGATTCAGTCGAAGAGATTTTAGATATTTTACCGTAGGAAGCATCATGAAGATTACAGCTATTGAAATCGGGAAGATCGCCATTCCCTTGAAGACGCCGTTCATCACGGCCCTGCGCCGCGTCGACGTCGCCGAAGACCTGGTCGTCAAGGTTCATACCGACGACGGCCACACGGGCTACGGCAACGCACCGGCGACGGTCGTCATCACCGGTGACAGTCACCAATCGGTCGCCGCTGCCATTAAATATACCATCGGGCCGAAACTCATCGGCCGGGATATCGACGACCGCGAAGATATCCTCGACACGATCCATCAATCTATGGTCCACAACACGTCGGCCAAGGCCGCCCTGGACATGGCCGTCCACGACCTCTTCGGCCAGCGTTACGGGCTGCCCTTGTACCGCTTCTTCGGCGGCCGCAAGACGCGCATCGCCTCGGACCTCACCATCAGCGTCAACGCGCCGGACACGATGGCTTCCGACGCTGTCCAGGCCGTTTCTCGCGGCTACAGCCACTTGAAACTGAAAGTCGGCATCGACCCGGCCATGGACTTCCAGCGCGTCGCCGCTATCCGCAAGGCCGTCGGGCCGGACGTTACCATCCGCCTCGACGCCAACCAGGGCTGGAAGCCGAAAGAAGCCATCCGCCTCATCGGCCGCATGGAAGACGCCGGCCTCGCTATCGAACTGGTCGAACAGCCCGTGGCAGCCGCTGACTTCGACGGCCTGAAACAGGTCACGGATCACGTCGCGACGGACATCATGGCCGACGAATCGGCTTTCAGCCCGCGCGACGTCTTCCGCCTCCTGGCCATGCGGGCCTGTGACCTCATCAACATCAAACTCATGAAGGCCGGCGGCCTGGCCCCGGCTGCCCAGATTGCCGCCATGGCCGACGCCGCCGGCGTCGCCTGCATGATGGGCTGTATGCTGGAAAGTAAAGTCGGCATCACCGCCGCTGCGGCCCTGTCTGCCGGCAAGGCCGTCATCACCAAGAACGACCTCGACGCCGCCGACCTCATGGCCGCCGACCCCGTCCGGGGCGGCATCACCTATGACAAAGACTACCTCGTCGTCCCCGACGCACCGGGCCTGGGCATTACGGCCATTGATGGCTGGCTGCCATTAAAAGATTGACACCGGCGCCGACATTTTTTATAATTAAATAAGTCTGAAAAAGTTAGTCATGGAACCCTTCGGCTTGTACAGCAGGTCTGAAGGGTTCTTGTACGATGAATCGTTTTTTACATAGGAGGTACAATGCGTTTACGAAGAAAACCGTGGATTGACGAGGCTATCAAGGATTATAGTGATTTTCTCCATCTGGAAAGCTGCGAAAGCTATAAGGGAAAATGGCGTTCCCTCTTTAAGAATCCCGATGCGCCGCTGTGGGTCGAATTGGGGACGGGGAAGGGGAATTTCATTTCCCAGATGGCCCAGATTCACAAGGATGTCAATTTCATCGGCATCGAGATCCAGGTCGGCGTCCTCTATTATGCCGGCAAGAAGTGCGCCGCTGCCGAAGTGGACAATGTCCAGCTCCTGCGCTTTGACGTAGCCCGCATGGAAGATATTTTTGCCCCAGGGGAAGTGGACCGCTTCTTCATCAACTTCTGCGATCCCTGGCCCAAGAAGCGCCATGCCAAACGGCGCCTGACGTACCGCGGTTTCCTCGACCGCTACGCACGGCTCCTGCGGGAAAACGGCCAGATTTACTTCAAGTCCGATAATGCCGGTCTCTTCGATTTCACCCTCGACGAGTTCCGCGAATGTGGCTGGCCCTTGTC
Source organism: Megasphaera indica (assembly GCF_046614755.1). NCBI lineage: Bacteria > Bacillati > Bacillota > Negativicutes > Veillonellales > Veillonellaceae > Megasphaera > Megasphaera indica. The sequence continues at coordinate 20,427 of NZ_JBKKJR010000003.1, read as the reverse complement.
GGAAGTGACTTATGATCTGCATAACAGCCCGATTTTGAATGAAGCCATGACGGAATATGAAGCGAAGTTCAGCGCCAAGGGACAGCCCATTTTCCATTGTGTCGCTACGCGTCCCAAGGAAGTGATTGCTCATGTTAAAACCCAGACTGACCGTCCGGACCCGGCGCCGGAGGACTAACGTCCTCTGGCTGGTGGGTATCTTTTCGTGCCTCGTCGTCATCGGCATGGAAAATATCCTCAGCTCGACCTTTGTCCTCGATGGCGGCAGTACGGTCTACGGATATCTGCTGAAGCAGGTGGGCTTCCTGGTGATGGGCCTGCTGGCGTCTGCCGGCGTCTGGCACCTGGGCTATCCGTGGCTGCGCCGCTGGTGCGGTACGCTGGTCCTGATCAGCGCCCTGCTGCTCTTTGCCGTCAAGGCCATCGGCATCACCGTCAACGGTGCTCAGCGCTGGCTGGGCTATGGGGCCGTGTCTTTCCAGCCGTCGGAATTTGCTAAGCTGGCAGCCATCATTTGCACGGCTGCGGCGCTGACTTTCTTTTGGGAATGTCACGGTGACCAGCAGACTGTCGTCGAACGATTCACTAAAAAATGGCGCATCGAGCACTTGGCGCCGTCGTTATTGGCAAAGAAGAAGCTCTTCAAGAGCTATGGTCTGCTCTGCCTCTCGCCGGCTCTCTTCCTCTCTGCTATTATCTTGATCCAGCCTGATGCCGGCACGGCTATCGTGCTCTTTGTGCCGTCGGCGTTCATGCTCTTTTGCAGCGGCATCCCGCTCTATGACCGGCACTGGTCGTATAAGAAAATCGGCCTGTGGACCCTTGCGGCAATCGTTATCGGCGTCCTGGCTTTTTATTTCTTTGGTCATGATTACCAGAAAGACCGCATCCGGGCCTGGATATACCCTGAGGACTACAAGAAGACCATCGGCTATCAGATAACCCAGAGCCTCATCGCCATCGGTTCCGGCGGCGTCTGGGGCCAGGGCATGGGGACGGGCATCAGCAAGTTCAGTTACCTGCCCGAAGCCCATACGGACTTCGCTTATGCTATCCTCTGCCAGGAATGGGGCTTTTTGGGCGGTGTCCTGGTCTTATTCCTGTTTTTCGCCCTGATTTATTTTGGCGTCCAGGCGGCAGGCTCCTGTCAGGACCGGTTCGGCATGTTCCTGGCCATGGGAATTACCTTTTCTCTCGGCGGTCAGGGCCTGGTCAACATGGCCATGGTTACGGACCTGTTTCCCGTCGTCGGTGTCCCGCTGCCCTTCATCAGTTACGGCGGGTCATCCCTTATTTTGAACCTGATTTCTGCGTCGCTCCTGCTGCGCGTCAGCTATGATAATTACATGGCCGCGGCCAGGGCGCAGGACTTGAGTGCCCAGCAGGCCCGACAGGCTTTGCGTCCGCCCTTTATGGGGCATTGAATTTAGGAGGATTTTGATTTTATGGAACAACGAAGAATTATACATGTGGAAGAACGGCTGCCTATCTTGCCGACGATTCCCCTGAGTTTACAGCATCTCTTTGCCATGTTTGGCTCGACGGTCCTGGTCCCGTTCCTGCTCCACGTCGACCCGGCGACGGCCCTGTTCATGAACGGCGTCGGTACGCTCATTTATCTGACCATTTGTAAATGGCGCCTGCCGGCCTACCTCGGTTCGAGTTTCGCCTTCATTTCGCCGGTCCTGGCTGTCTGCGCGACACCGGGCATGTCCTATGGCGACGCCCAGGGGGGCTTCATCGTCTTCGGCCTGTCCTTCATGATCCTGGCGGCCATTGTCGACAAGGTCGGCACCAAGTGGATCGACGTCCTCTTCCCGCCGGCTGCCATGGGTTCCATCGTAGCCATCATCGGCCTGGAACTGGCGCCGCTGGCCATGAATATGTCCGGTTATATGGGCGAAGTCCAGGGCATGTCCAATGAAACGGCCATGATCATTTCGACGTTCACCCTGGTCGTCACCATTCTGGCCACCGTCCTCGGCCGGGGCTTCATCGGCATCATCCCCATCCTCATCGGCGTCATTGCCGGCTATATCCTGTCGTTCTTCATGGGCGTCGTCGATTGGACCCATGTCCAGGAAATGCCCTGGTTCGCCTTTCCGACCTTCTATAAGCCGGAATTCAATCTCAGCGCTATCATGATGATCATGCCGGCCCTGTTCGTCGTCCTGGCCGAACACCTGGGCCATCTCTTCGTCACCAGCGATATCGTCGGCCGCGACCTCATCAAGGACCCGGGCCTGCACCGGTCGCTCTTTGCCGACGGCTTGTCCAACGTCCTGTCCGGCCTGGTCGGTTCGACGCCGAATACGACGTATGGTGAAAACATGGGCGTCATGGCCATTACCGGCGTATACAGTACGTGGGTCATCGGCGGCGCTGCTGTCTTTGCCATCCTCTTTTCCTTCGTCGGCAAGATCGCAGCCCTCATCCACGCCATCCCGACGCCGGTCATGGGCGGTGTCTGCATTCTCCTGTTCGGCTTCATCGCCGCTTCAGGCCTGCGTATGCTCGTCGAAAAGAAAGTCGATTATACGCGCTCGAAGAACCTCATCCTCACGGCTGTCACCATGATTTCCGGCCTCAGCGGGGCGACTATCGTCCTCGGTCCGGTCCAGCTCAAGGGCATGGGCCTGGCTACGGTCGTCGCCATGGTCATGAGCCTCATCTTCCTTTTCTTTGAAAAGATTCATTGGGCCAACGAATAGCAGGCCATCTGAAAGGAGTTCCGTCTATGACTATTCCACAACCGAAAACCCGCGACGATTTGATCGCGCTGCTCTCGATTACCGATCCTGATGAACTCCAGGCGCTTTATGATGCGGCTTATGCCGTCAAGGCCGCCGGTGTGGGACGCGTCGTCTATTACCGGGGCCTCGTCGAATTTTCCAATTACTGTATCAAAGACTGCAAATACTGCGGCATCCGCAAGAGCAATGACGAAGTAGAACGCTTCGATACGCCGCGCGAAGACATCCTGGCCATGGCCCGCTGGGCCTGGGAGAACCGCTACGGTTCCCTGACCCTCCAGTCCGGCGAACGGCAGGATGAAGAGTTCATCGACTACGTCGAAGGCCTAGTCCGCGACATCAAGGCCTTGAGCCACGGCGAACTGGGCCTGACCCTCTGCGTCGGTGAACAGACGGAAGAAACGTACCGCCGCTGGTTTGACGCCGGCGCCCACCGCTATCTCCTGCGCATCGAAACGAGCAACCACGACCTCTACGCGACGCTCCATCCCCAGGACGGCCATCACCGCTGGCAGGTCCGTAAGGACTGCCTGGACAGCCTGCGCCGCATCGGCTACCAGGTCGGGACAGGGGACATGATCGGCCTGCCCGGCCAGACCCTGGGCGATTTGGCCGATGACATCCTCTTTTACCGGGACATGGACATCGACATGATCGGCATGGGTCCCTACGTCGTCCATCACAATACACCGGTCGGCAAAGACGTCATGGCTGCCGGTATGGACAGTGCCGAAGAAAAGAAACGGCGCCTGGAACTGGGCCTCAAGATGATCGCCGTCACGCGCCTCTTCCTGCCCGACGTTAACATCGCCGCTACGACGGCCCTCCAGGCCCTCCATCCCCTGGGACGGGAACTGGGCCTCAAAGCCGGGGCCAACGTCCTCATGCCCATCGTCACGGTCCCCAAATATCGCCCACAGTACCTCTTATACGACAACAAACCCTGTGTCGACGAAGTACCGGACCAGTGCAAGAACTGCCTCAGCGCCCGCGTAGCCTCCGTAGGCGACACCATCGGCCTGGGACAATGGGGCGATTCGCCGCACTTTTTCCATAAGAAATAGTAGGGGCGCCCAGAGTGCGCCCTGCCGGTTGCAGTTCGCAGGCCGCAGGCCGCCTCAGAATCAGATTGACAACATCGCTCCAGGATACGCTTGACTCGTAAAAAAAGGCCCCGATTGGGGCCTTTGCTCTTTGAGGTTTGTAGTACGGAGTTTGTAGAAGAGGGCTTTAAATTTAAAAACCTTCACTGAAAACTACAAACTTAAAACTCCCCAAGGGGCTGTCGCACGTGCGACAGCCCCTTTTTTATTCGATAAAAAATAGGTGAATGTGATATAATTAAAAAAAAGGTTTGTTGGGGGTGAAAAAATGCGTACCAAAGATGAACTCAAAGAAATCATCCGAATCATGGCAGATACTTATTATCAAATCTTTGGAGATGCCATAGAGCAAATACTGCTTTATGGGTCATATGCCCGTGGAGATAATACCGTTGATTCAGATATTGACCTGGTAGCGATTGTCCGGGGAGATCGACAAATATTGCAAAATAAATTGAAACAGGTATGGGACGTTTCATCTGATTTAGAATTACAATATGATGTTATCATTTCGCCAACTGTAATCCCTTATGATGAATATATCAAATATAAAGAAGATGTGCCTTATTATCGAAACATCCAGAAGGAAGGAGTGAACATTGTTGCATGAACGTCGTCTAGAATTGATGAATTATCGTCTGGCTATGGCGGATGAAAAGTTGAATTCAGCTAAGATTCTTTTAGAGTATAAAAGTTATAAAGATTCTATTAGCCGGTCTTACTATGCCATGTTCACAGCTGTTCGCGCAATTCTTGCCCTTGATGGAGTTGATTTTAAGAAACATGCTGGTGTCATATCCTATTTTCAAAGAGAATATATAAAGCCAGGCATATTCGATAAAATGTATTCAAAATATTTGAGCCAGGCATTTCAGATTCGTAATAATACCGATTATGCTGATTTTTTTATAATCTCACAAGATGAGGCACAAGAGCAATACGATAGAGCAGTAGATTTTTGTTGTCAGATTAAAAAGTATTTAAAAGGAAGGACAGTACCACTCATTTAACAATTAAGCAAAAATTAAGCAGAAATTGAGCAAAAAAGCCCCGATGGGGCCCTTGCTAACCCCTAGCCACTAGCTGCTAACCACTCAAAAAGCCCTGTCACCTACGCGACAGGGCTTTTTGGAAATTGGCGGAAAGGGTGGGATTCGAACCCACGGTGCGTTGCCGCATCACTAGTTTTCAAGACTAGCTCCTTAAACCACTCGGACACCTTTCCATAACGAAACTATTATAGCAGAGTTTTCACAACTCCGTCAAGGACGGCACAGGGACTTGCTAATTGACTTTTATATGGTATATAATTAGGTGTATCTTTATGTCTAAATCTTTTGTTTATAGAAAAGGGGCAGTGATAATGTATCACATAAGTGTTTTGACAGGACGTCAGGATGAAGATGATTTTGGAGAGAGACTGCGCGATGTAGCGCGCGTTGAATATTGTCCTCCCGGAGATGAAGAAGAATTGGCCGACAGGCTCGAAGATGCAGATGTCATCATCTGTAAGTCCGAACCGATTACGGCATCCCTTCTGGAAGAATTGGACGATCTGAAATTGATTGTCGTCTTATCGACGCGGTCGGATAATGTCGACTTGGCGGCTGCCCGGGAAAAGGGCGTCATGGTCATCAACAATACGTCGTACTGTGTCGACGATATTGCCGACCATACGTGTGCCATGATCCTGGCTCTCATCCGCCAGCTGCCGGAGTACCAGAGCGATATCCGCACCAACAGCCGTTGGGAATACGGGTCCGTTCCCTGGCCTATCCACCGTGTCAGCAGCAATCTCATCGGCCTCGTCGGGTTTGGCCATGTCGGTCGTGCCGTCGCCGCCCGTCTCCAGGCTTTTGGATGCAAGATCCAGGCTTATGATCCGTTTGTCAGCGAAAAGGTCATGATGGAACGCAGCGTCCGTCCCGTCGACTTCGACAAACTTCTCCAGACCAGCGACGTCGTATCACTTCACATGCCGCTCAACGAAACGACACGCTACATATTCCAGGATGAACAGTTCGAGGAAATGAAGGAAGGCTCCATGTTCGTCAACTGCTGCCGCGGCGGCCTGGCGGACGAAGCGGCTCTTTATCATGCTGTCGACGACGGCCATGTCCGCAGTGCCGCCCTCGACGTATTGTCCATGGAACATCCGAGCCCGATGCTGCTCAAGATGATCGCCCGTCCGGAATTCCTGCTCACGCCCAGTGTCTGCTTCCATTCCGTCGAAGCCGACAAGGCCGTCCGCGATGATGCCGAACGGTACATCCGCCTGTTCCTGGCCGGCCATTACGATGAGCTGCCCGTTGTGACCTTGCGGGACAACGAAGAATCTTAACGAGAGGGGCTGTACAATTTGCGTATATGGAAACTGGCCTGCCTGGCCATCCTGTGCTGCTTCCTGCTGGTCGGCTGCACGCCGACGCAGAGCGGCGATACGGCCAAGGCCGACAAGGCACCGCAGGCGCAGGTGGAAATGGCCGTGCCCAAGCAGGGTATCCCGGTCCTGATGTATCACATGATCGGCGATGTCCCCGATAACGATGCGGTCCTCTTGGAATCGCACTTCCGGGAACAGATGAAATTCCTGAAGGATAATGACTTCCATCCCATTACCCTGGACCAGCTCTATGACTATATGGTGCATAACAAGCCCGTACCGGTCCGGCCGGTCGTCCTCACTTTTGACGACGGCTATCCCGATACGTACAGCATCGTCATGCCTGTTTTGAAGGAATACGGCTTTGCCGGGACGGTCTTCGTGCCGACGTATGACACGGACCAGGGAACGCGCCTGAACTGGCAGCAGGTCAAGGAAATGCAGGCTGCCGGCCTGACCATTGCCTCCCACAGTTATCACCATGAACGGGCGACGGAAATGACAAGGCGCACCTTTGCGGATGAAATCAAGAAGAGCCAGGCTGAACTCAAGGAACAGCTGGGCATTACCAACGAATATTTCTGCTATCCCTATGGCGGCTATACGAAAAGCGCCGGCGACGCGTTGAAGGCAGCCGGTATCAAACTGGCCTTTACCATGGATCCGGGCTGGGCAAAATACGGGGACAACCCCTATGCGGTCAAGCGCATCTGGATCGGCAATGCCGTCGATATAGAAAACTTCAAGCAGCGCGTCACGACACCGCAGTATGAAGAACGCTAACTTTATTATTTTCGAGGTTACTTATGAGGAAACACGTAAAAGAAATCGGTAAGTTTTTTGTCTTTGTCGCCATTTTCTTTGCCTTGACATCGCCGTTTGTCGTCCTCTTCGGACCCTTCGACAACCTGAAGCGCACCGTCGTCGGGGCTATCCTGAAGAGCCGTCATCCCCAGTACATCACCTGGCTTTTTTCGCAGGAAGAAATCGACGAAATCCTGGGCGGCATCAGCTCGACGCCGAAGCAGGAACTGTTCAAGTTCAAAGCCCGGACGGACTCGACACTTACCCTGAAGAATATTGATTCCAGCCGTTTCAAGGGATTCCTCCTGGAAATCCCGGACCCGCACCGCGTACAGGTCGCGACGGCTGAAAATATGGATGAAAAAGGCGACACGACCAGCGGCATTGCCGAACGCGTCGGTGCCGTAGCGGCCATCAATGCCGGCGGCTTCTATGATGCCAACGGGACCGGTACGGGCCGACAGCCTTACGGTTTCATCCTCCACGATGGCAAATATCTCCTCGGCCAGGATGCGTCCGATGAGGAAGAAAATGAATTCGTCGGCTTCACCAAGGACGGCAACCTCATCGTCGGCAACTACTCCAAGGCCGAACTGAAAGAAAAGGACGTCGTCGAAGGCATTTCCTTCGGGCCGGCCCTCATCGTCAACGGTGAAAAGATGATCACCCACGGCGACGGCGGCTGGGGCGTCGGTCCCCGCACGGCCATCGGCCAGCGCAAAGACGGCACGGTCCTCTTCCTGGTCATCGACGGCCGCCAGCCTGGCTATTCCGTCGGGGCGACACTGCGCGACATCCAGAACATCATGTATGAAGAAGGCGCCGTCATCGCGGCCAACCTGGATGGCGGGTCGAGCTCGACGCTGTATTATAATGGCAAAGTCATCAACAAACCGGCGGACCTCTTAGGTGAACGCATGATTCCGACGGCGTTCGTCGTCAAGTAGGAGGCAGGCTATGAAATTACGAAAGTTCATTGCAGTCTTTCTGGCCGGCATCGCTGTCCAGGCTGCTATTTATCTCTATCTGGATCAGGTCTTGTTCGCGCCGACGTCGGATTTCCAGATCGGCGGCACAAACCAGCAGGAAGCCATGGGCGAAGGGACAGAACCGAACGGCCGCAGCTTCTATTCCTATGACAAGCGCTTCATGGCGACCATCGTCGACGACAGGGTCACCATTTACGAAGCCGGCAAGAAGAACGATCCCCAGCGCATCAATCTCCACGGCCGCAAGGTCTCCTTCTTTGAATGGCTGCCCGACCGCAACCTGGCTATCTTCGCCACCTATGGCCGCGACAGGAAGACCGGCAAGTACGGCGTCTACATCGCCCAGTACAACCCGATTTATCCGGACCGCGAACTCGATACGCCTATCGAAGATGCCCCGGTCGACAGTAAGATTACCGATGTCGCCTATTCGACGGCGACTAATGTCGTTTACATGAAGCTCCAGGTCGGCGACAATAAATACCGCATCTACCGGACAGACGCCAACTACGACACGCGCCGCATCCACGTCCAGGCAGAAAACATCGGCCGCATCGCCGTATTCTACGATTCGGATACGTTCTTCTACGACAACCTGCGGACCGGCGTCGTCTACATGTTCGACGGGGCGACCAGCAGCTGGCGTGAAATCTCGCCGAGCGGCAATTTCCGTCTCATCGGTATCGACGGACAGGAAATCTACATCGCCGAAATGAACCACGACGACAAGGTCGTAGCCGCCTACCGCGGCCGCCTGCGGGTCGGCTTCAAGAAGATAGCGACGTACAAGACGCCGGAAGACTTCAATAAGATTACCCTTAACAGTATGCACGAAGCATCGGAAAAATCCGATAAAATGGAAAAGAAGTAGGTGATTGTCATGGCAAAACATAAGATTCCCAAGAATCGCTCTATCGAAGACATGTTCCAGGGCGTCGAAGAAGAATCGACCTTTGAAACGACGGGCTGGGAAGACGACGAAGTGAGCGTCCGCCGGCCGCAGGCCAAAAAGACGGCTAAGAAGCAGACCGCCTCGGACTTCCGCCGCCAGTTCTTCACGGACGACCTCCAGGAAAAAGTCGGCTCTATCCTCCTCGATATCAAGATGGCTTACTTCAAGGACGGCGTCGGCGACATCTCCCTGGAAGTCGTCAAGGACGGCCGCAACGTCGTCATCAAGACGGCACCGAAGACGAGCAAAAAACTGAGAAAATGAAACAGGCAGACCTGGAAAAGCATTTCCGCTGCGGTCCCGTCGAGGCGGCCTATGAGAACTCGAAATGGTTTTCCGGCTTCATGAAGGTCCTCTTCCTCTTGGTGGCCATCTACTTCTTCTGGCTCATGACGGGGGAAGCGCACCTGGTCGAACACCTCGACAACTGGGCCGTCCTGGCCTTTTGCCTGTGGCGCATCCATCGCCAGGACGACGTCATGTGCTACGTCACCCGGAAGGGCCTCATCGTCCGCCGCCAGTTCCGGTCGCTCCATGAATTCTACGACGACCAGTTCCATGAGGAGCGGAGCCTCATCTTCCTCCCGTATAAGGACATCTTCGTCATCAGCGACAACTGGCAGGAAATCCAGCTGGGCGAAGCCGAAGAAGGCGGCCTGGCCGTCCTGCCCGTGCACCTGCAGTTCCTGTCTAAGCGCAACAAACAGCGCATCATCGACCGCATCAAGCAGGCCCATGAAACGGACGATGACGAAAGCGCCCATTGACAGGACCTGTCCTATGTGCGATATGCATGAATCGGCATGGAGACATGCCGATTTTTTATACCCAAAAGCCTTTATCTTTTTAACGAAATAAAGTAAAATAGGGCATGTACACAACGGTACGCCTAGATGATCTCAAGGGGAGAGCGATAATCATGGAATGGAAAAAATACGCAGCTGCCGGTATGGCGGCAATTCTGACAGCAACTTTCGTTGCCGGCTGCGGCGGGGACAAACAGGCCGACAAGGGGACGGCCGCCAAGAGGGACAAGATCGTCATCGGCCTCGATGACAACTTCCCGCCTTTTGGGTTCCATGATGAAAGCGGCGAGCTCGTCGGCTTTGACATCGACATGGCCAAGGAAGCCTCCAAGCGCCTGGGTATGGAAGTCGAATTCAAGCCCATCGACTGGGACAGCAAGGAAACGGAACTGAAGAGCAAAAAAATCGATGCCATCTGGAACGGCCTGTCCATCACGCCGGAACGGGAACAGAACATCCTTTTCTCCCGGCCCTATGAAAACGGCCCGCAGATCCTGTTGGTCAAGAACGACTCGCCCATCCAGGGCAAGGCCGACCTGGCCGGCAAAATCGTCGGCACCCAGCAGGGCAGCACCGGCCTGGAAGCCATCGAAGCCGAACCGGAACTGCGCGATTCCTTTAAGGAACTGAAACAGTATTCGGACAACGTCACGTCCTTCATGGACCTGGAAGTCGGCCGCATCGATGCCGTCGTCGTCGCCCAGACGACAGCGGCGTACTTCATCAAGAAGAACAACGCGCCGTTCCGCATCATCGACGTCGGCTATCCCGACATCCCCAGCGGTGTCGGCATGCGCAAGGACGATACGGAACTGAAGGCCCAGCTCGACAAGGTCCTGGAAGACATGCACAACGACGGCACGTCGAAGAAGATTTCTGAAAAATGGTTTGGCATCGACGTCACGATGTAAGGAGGAATTCACATGAATTGGAAAAAAGCACTGGCTGCGGGCACACTGGCCGTAGCAGCCGTTACCATGGTTGCCGGCTGCGGCGGCAATGCAAATAAACAGGCAGAACAGAAACTGCCCGATAAGATCGTCATCGGCCTGGATGATAACTTCCCGCCCATGGGCTTCCGCGATGACAGCGGTCAGTTCGTCGGCTTCGACATCGACTTGGCACAGGAAGCGTCCAAGCGCCTGGGCATCCCTGTCGAATTCAAGCCCATCGACTGGGACAGCAAGGAAGCAGCCCTCAAGAGCAAACAGGTCGACATGCTCTGGAACGGCCTGACCATCACCGATGAACGGTCCCAGCAGATCGCCTTCTCCAAGCCCTATATGAACAATGCCCAGCTCCTCGTCGTCCGCGCCGATTCGCCCATCAATGACCGGGCCGGCCTGGCAGGGAAAGTCATCGGCACCCAGGAAGGGAGCAGCTCCATCGACGCCCTGGAAAAGAACGCCGAATTCAAGGATTCCCTGGCAGAAGTCAAGAAATACGGTGACTTCGTCAACGCCTTCATGGACCTGGAAATCGGCCGTACTGACGGCATACTCGTCGACAGCGTCGTCGGCCGCTACTACATGGCCAAGAAACCGGGCAAGTTCAAAGTCATCGACGACAAGATGGGCGACGAAAAATTCGGCGTCGGCATGCGCAAGGAAGATACGCTCTTGCAGGATAAACTCAACGACGTCTTGAAACAAATGAGTGAAGATGGTACAATGACTAAGTTGTCCCAGAAGTGGTTTAACGAAGATATTACCATTAAAGTACAGTAAGCGAAGCGGGATGTAACGACGATTCGTAGGGGCCGCCCAAAAGGGCGGCCCGCCTTGCGTATATACGTATCCTATGCTGTATATGTGTCAATCCGCCCATCGTAGGGGCTCGCACGTAGCGAGCCCGTCACAGGATTTGGGGGATGTCCCACTTCTGTATATGTGTCAATCCGCCACCGTAGGGGCTCGCACGTGGCGAGCCCGTCACAGGATTTGGGGGATGTCCCACTTCTGTATATGTGTCAATCCGCCACCGTAGGGGCTCGCACATGGCGAGCCCGTCACAGGATTTGGGGGATGTCCCACTTCTGTATATGTGTCAATCCGCCCACCGTAGGGGCTCGCACGTGGCGAGCCCGTCACAGGACTTGGGGGATGTCCCACTTCTGTATATGTGTCAATTCCAAAAAAGGAGCCAACATGGATTATTTATTTCACATTGTGCCTGCCGTTGCCGTAGGCCTGCAGATTACCCTGAAAATTTTCATCATCACCATTGTCCTGAGCCTGCCCTTGGGCATCCTCATGGCTATCGGCCGTATTTCCAAGATCGCTATCCTGCGTAAGGCCATGTACGCCTATATCTACGTCATGCGCGGCACGCCGCTCATGCTGCAGATCCTCTTCATCTACTACGGCCTGCCCTTCATCATCGACGGCCTGAAACTGCCGGCCTTCCCGGCGGCTATCATCGCCTTCGTCCTCAACTATGCCGCCTACTTTGCCGAAATCTTCCGCGGCGGCATCCAGTCCATCGACCGCGGCCAGTATGAAGGGGCGAAAGTCCTGGGCATGACCTACGTCCAGACCATGCGCCGCATCATCCTGCCCCAGGTCATCAAGCGCGTCCTGCCGCCGGTCTCGAACGAAACGATCAACCTCCTCAAGGATACGTCCCTGGTCTACATCCTGGCCATGAACGACATCCTGCGCATTACGCGCTCCATCGTACAGCGCGACTTCGACACGACGGCCTTCCTGGTCGCTGCCGTCTTCTACCTGTTCTTTACCTTTATCCTGACCAAGGTCTTTGGTTATCTGGAAAAACGCTATGCCGTTTACGATGAATAAGGAGGATTATCATGAGTTTTATTGAAATGGACCATATCCGCAAGAGCTTCGGCAGTCTCGAAGTCTTGAAAGACGTCACCCTCCACGTTGAAACGGGGGAAGTCATTTCCATCATCGGCCCGTCGGGCAGCGGCAAGAGTACCTTCCTGCGCTGTCTCTGTCAGCTGGAAACGATTAACAGCGGCTCCATCGTCGTTGACGGCCAGACCATGGTCAGCACGCCCGAAGGGAGCAGCCGTGCCGTCTACGCCCCGGCAGCCGACGTCCGGACCATCTGCCGCCGCATGGGCATGTGCTTCCAGCACTTCAACCTCTTCCCGCACATGACCGTCCTGGACAACATCCTGGAAGCGCCGCGCATCGTCAAGAAGATGAAGACCGAAGAAATCATGCCCAAAGCCGAAGAACTCCTGAAAAAAGTCGGCCTCTGGGATAAACGCGATGCCTATCCGTCGCGCCTCTCCGGCGGCCAGCAGCAGCGTGTGGCCATCGCCCGCGCCCTGGCCATGGACCCGGACATCATGCTCTTCGACGAACCGACGAGCGCCCTGGACCCGGAACTGACCGGCGAAGTCCTGCGGACCATCAAACAGCTCGCCGATGAACACATGACCATGATCATCGTCACCCACGAAATGGCCTTCGCCAAAGAAGTCGCCGACCGGGTCATCTTCATGGCCGACGGCATCATCCAGGAACAAGGCAAACCGGAAGACGTCTTCGAACACCCGCAGAACGAACGGACCCAGAACTTCCTCAAATCCATGCTCCATTTTTGATGGTAAAATCATAATTCGCAGTTCGCAATTCGCAGGCCGCAAGAGGCTCCCCTAATAGGGGAGCTGGCCGCCAAAGGCGGTCTGAGAGGTTGCCCATGGACCGCTTGTGGGAATCCCGTGGATCGTATTGTAGGGGCGCCTACGTGGGGCGCCCGCCATCCCGTTATCAACCATTTACGTGAGCGGGCTCGCCACGTGCGAGCCCCTACAGCAAAAGGACTTGTCGTCATGCGACAAGTCCTTTTTCCACATCGGGCCGTTCGCCGTCCAGGAGGTAGCCCGTGCGCCCCGTTTTGTGCTATAATGATTTCATACGCGAATATGACATTATTCTATCGAAAGGTAGGGAACTTACATGACTCAATTAAAATTACGTTCTGGTTTTACTTTTGACGTAACCAACCTTTATGGTCCCAAGGCCGTCACTGAAGAAGAAGTCAAGGCTTTTGAACCCGTTTACACCAAGGCTCACGAAGCCGTTATGAATATGCGCAAGACCGGCATCATGCCGGGCCATCTCTCGAAAGACGGAGAACCGGAAGAAGTCCTCTTCCCGCAGCTGCCGTACATCGAAGACGGCAACATCAACAGCCCGGAACGCATCTTTGCCCTGGAAGAACTGGCACGGACGACGCGCAACCGCGTAGACACCGTCGTATTCCTCGGCATCGGCGGTTCCTATCTCGGCGGCAAGGTCCTCTTCGACGTCCAGTGCGGCGAATTCTGGAACCTCAAGAGCACGGAAGAACGCAAGGGCTTCCCGAAAGCCTTCTTTGCCGGCAATAACGTCGACTCCCATAAGATGACGGGCCTCATCAATTTCCTCAAGGCCGACAGCCACACCAAACCGAACTACACGGTCATGGCCCTCGTCATTTCCAAATCGGGCTCGACCATTGAACCCATGTCCAACTACATGGTCCTCAAACAAGCCATGAACGATGCCGGCATCGCCCTGGAAACGGTAGCCGTTACGGACCCCCACGACGGCGGCGAAAAAGAAACCTTGCTCCACGGCTTGGCCAAGAAATCGGGCTGGCCCATCTTCTACGTTCCCGATGGCGTCGGCGGCCGTTTCAGCGTCTTCTCCGAAGTCGGCCTTATCGTCGGTGCCCTCACGGGCTTTGACATCCGCCAGTTCCTCGACGGCGCCCGCGACATGGACCACGCCTGCCAGAACCCGGATATCTGGCAGAACCCGGCCCTGCTCAACAGTGTCCTCAAATTCCTGGCCGGCAAGAACCATGGCCGCGACCTGGAAGTCCTCATGCCCTATGCGGATAACCTGAAATCCCTGTCCGAATGGTACATCCAGCTCCTGGCTGAATCCCTGGGCAAACGCCTGGACAAACAGGGCAACGTCGTCAACTACGGCCGCACGCCTATCGTCGCCGTCGGCACGACGGACATGCATGCCCAGACCCAGGAACACCAGGAAGGCCCGCAGGACAAAGTTGTCCAGTTCGTTTCCGTCGAAAACTGGCCCGACGACGTCACGGTCCCCCATCTCTATGACGAATACCCGAAACTTGCTGCCTTCAGCGGCCTGCCTTTGAGCCAGATCCTGGAAGCGGCCCGCAGCTCCAACGCCGAAGCCCTCGCCGGTGACGGCCGTCCCAGCGCCAACTACATCCTGCCCGCCCTGACCCCGTATCACCTGGGCGAATTGATGTTCATGCTCTGCCTGTCCATCGCTTACGAAGGCGAATACGCCAACGTCGACGCCTTTAACCAGCCCGGCGTCGAAGTCTACAAGAAATTCCTCGGCGGCCGTCTGAAAAAATTACAGGAAAAATAATTTATAATCCGCAAAAACATTATCGTAGGGGCTCCCACGTGGGGAGCCGCCCAGTATACCGTAGGGGCTCCCGCGTGGGGAGCCCGCCCAGTATACCGTAGGGGCTCCCGCGTGGGGAGCCCGCCCAATAAATAACGAAAGGCAGACTCTCAATGAATATTCTCGTTACCGGCGGCGCCGGCTATATCGGCAGCCATACGGTCAAAGCCTTATTGGCTCAGGGCCACAACGTCGTCGTCATTGATAATCTTTCGCGCGGCCATCGGGCAGCCGTCCCGGAAGAAATCCCTTTTTACGTCGTCGACATCCATGACATCGACCGGGTACGGCACATCATGGAAGACATGAACATCGACGCCGTCATGCACTTCGCCGCCCATAGCCAGGTCGGCGAATCCATGGAAAACCCGACGATTTATTACGACAACAACGTCGTTGGCTCGTACTGCCTCCTGGAAGCTGTACGCCGGGCCGGCGTCAAATACTTCGTCTTCTCGTCGACGGCCGCCGTCTACGGCGAACCGGAACAGACGCCGATTACCGAAGACATGCCCTACCATCCGACCAACGTCTACGGCCAGACCAAGCTCATGATCGAAACCATGCTGGCCCAGTTCAGCCGGGCCTATGGCCTGCGCTACGTGGCCCTGCGCTACTTCAATGCCGCCGGGGCCGATGGAAGCGGCACCATTGGTGAAGACCACACACCGGAAACACACCTCATCCCCCTGATTCTGCAGACGGCCCTGAGCCAGCGGGACAGCATCAAGATTTTCGGCACCGACTATCCGACGCCCGACGGCACCTGCATCCGTGACTACATCCACGTCACAGACCTCGCATATGCCCACGTAAGGGTCCTCAAGTACCTCGCCGAAGGGGGAGAATCGCAGTACTTCAACTTGGGCTCTCAGAACGGCTTCAGCGTCCGTGAAATGATCGAAGTCGCCAAGAAAGTCACGGGCAAAGACTTCAAAGTCGAAGAAGCACCGCGCCGTGCCGGCGACCCGGCCATCCTCATCGCCGGATCCGAAAAGATCCGCCGCGTCACAGGCTGGCAGCCGACACACAGTAAGGTAGAACAAATCATTGCCGATGCCTGGAACTGGCATCAGCATCATCCGCAGGGCTATGGAGATAAGAAATAAGGTCTTGTCCGCTCTGCCAAAGGTAAGGAACGGTATCGTTCAACATCGCAAGACATGGCTTCCCTATATAGGGATACTTGTCTGCCTTGGCGCCATCTGGACGTGGTGGGACGAGCCGTCGCAAGGACAAGAACACATGAAACGGGATGCCGCTCAGCATGAAGCTGGGTCGCATCCCGTTTTTTCTGCTTCTGACGAAGCGGAACGGGGAAACGGTAAAGGAAACCTCGTCTATGATGTCCGACCGGCCTTGCGCTATAAGCCCTTACCGGATTTGTTTGCCGGCAGTCTGCCGAAGAAGACTGCTGCGCCCGAAGCGGCACCGCTGACCGTTCCGGCGGCTGCGCCTGAAGAAGTCAAGGAACAACCGGAAAAAGAGAAAAAAGAAGGGACGCTGCCCGTCGTCTGTGGTGCCGTCCATGAAGGAGATATTCACCTGGTCATTTTGAAGTGGCAGGGACAGACGGCGACTTGTGCTGCCGGGGAATGGTGGAACGGTTGGTACATCGCCTATGTCAACCGTCAGGCCGCAGGCCTGCAGCGGGACGGACGAGTTTTTGAAATCCCTTTGTAAGGAAAGGCAGGGAACATCATGAAGGAGTGGAAGAAATGGCTGACTGCCGGTATCTGTTGTCTTTACCCCTGGACGGCCGGGGCTGTCGATGTCCAGGTCCGGGATGTGCCGACGCGGACGGTACTGGAAGGGCTGGCCCGGTCAGGGAATATCAATCTTGTCGTCGATGACAGCGTGCAGGGCTCGTTGACGATGAACCTCCACGACGTCACCTTGGAAGAAGCCTTGCAGGCCATTGCTGACAGCCAGGGCTTGTATTACGAACAATCCGGCCCTATCCGTACGATGAGCGGGGCGAAATCGGGAAAAGGGGTCAAGACTTTTCATACATGGTCGCTGCGCCATGCCGACCCGGCCGTTTTGAAGGAGGCCGTCCAGGCAGCGGTACCGGAAGCCGATGTGCGCTGCCATGGCGATACGAATACCCTCGTTGTCGGCGGAACGCACCAAGTCCAGGCGGCTGTCCAGTCCCTGGTGAAGCGTCTCGATGTGCCGGCACGGCAAGTCGATGTTTCCGTAGAGGTTACCTCCGTCGATGACAGCTTGCTGAAGCAGACCGGTGTCGAGTGGAACTGGTCGACTGTAGAAGGCGGGGCGGACCACGGCGTCTTTTCCCTGGCCGGGACGATCCACGCCCTCGAAGAAAAGGGACGGGCCCATATTTTGGCTTCGCCGCACATGGTCGCCACTAATGGCCGGGAAGCGCACATCCTCATTGGCGATAAAGTCCCCGTCCAGACAGAACATCTGTCCGGTAAGGAAACGACGGTGAGTACGACGTACGAAGAGGCGGGCATTAAATTGACTTACACACCGCAAATCCATCCCGATGATTCGGTGACAGCCCAGCTGGTGGCAGAAGTGAGCACGCCTGTGTTTGTGCCGGAAATGAAGGCCTACCGCATTGCGACGCGCCAGGCCCGGACGGTCGTGCGTCTGCGCGATGGCGAGCCTTTGGTCATCGGTGGTCTGATTCGCCGGGAAGAGGTCGAGCATTTCCGCAAGGTGCCGATTCTGGCGTCATTGCCAGTGTTGGGGAAATTATTTCGCTATCACTATAAGTCGCATAAAAACACAGAGATTGTGTTGATTCTCAGGTCGCACGTTTTACCTAATTCGTAGTACGTTTTACGTGATTTTCTTTCGATTTTTTCGTCAGATTTTGCTTGACTTTATTTTATTTTCCTGTATAATCATGGTCAACAACAGATTTCCTGATAACAGTTGTGATGGAAAAAAGTAGTGTCTTTGAGCTTTTCAGAGAGTCTCCGGCCGGTGTGAGGGGACAGGGGAGAGGGCATGAAGTTCATTCCTGAACTGTACGGCTGAACGTGAGTAGGCTGTACCGGGGCGGCTGCCGTTATACGGCCATGAGTTGATCGATTCGAGATAATTAGGGTGGTACCGCGGAATCTTCCGTCCCTGGCGTACCACTCTTTTTTTATCCATATATCGATAAATTGGGTGGTACCGCGACTGAGTCGTCCCTTTTGTGAGGGGCGGCTTTTTTTTCGGGAAATTATTTTAGAGAGGAGTTTTTACTATGGGAACCACAGGGATTCAAGTCTTCATCATTTTAGTGTACATCGGCGTTCTCTTCGGTATCAGCTGGTACGTCAAGCATAAGGCTGCCGCATCGGCAGAAGCGTATGTGTTGGCTGGCCGCAAATTGACGACGCCCCTCATCATGGTGTCCATCGTCGGCCTGGCTGTCGGCGGGGCTTCGACCATCGGCGTTGCCGAACAGGCGTATAAAGTCGGGCTGTCGGCCGGCTGGTATACGGCTGCCTGGGGCATCGGTGCCATCGTCATGGGCCTGACGGTCGCCAAGAAGTATCGCCAGCTCAATATTACGACCGTACCGGAACTGCTGGAACGGTATTATGACCGCCGCAGCATGATCGCCGGTATCGGCTGTCAGGTTTTGGTACAGCTGGTCATCATGAGCTTGCAGTACGTCGCAGGCGGCGCTATCCTGGCTGCCTTGATGCCGAATATCTTCACGCCGGTCACGGGGATGCTCACCAGTGCCGTCGTCTTCATCGGCATTACCCTTATCGGTGGTATGTGGTCGGCCAGCCAATCTAACGTCCTCAATGTTACCTTGCAGTACATCGGCATTACCGTTGCCGCTTTCCTCATCCTGGGCATGGCCGGCGGCATCGACGTCGTCGCTATCCAGGCTCCGTCCATTACGTCCATGGACCTCATCAGCGGTGTCGGTCCCATGACCATCATCACTTGGATTGTCGTCCTCATTACGGTCAATATATCGCTCCAGGCTATCATCCAGATTTCTCTCGGCGCCAAGGATGTCCAGACGGCCCGCAAAGGCTTCATCATCGGTGGTCTGGTCATGCTGCCTGTCGGCTTCATCGCCGCTCTCCTCGGTGTTATCGCTGCCGAAATGTATCCGGCTATTTCGCCGACGACGGCACTGCCGAAGCTCATCATGGCCCTCAATCCCTGGATTGCCGGCGTGACTTTAGCTTCGCTGTGGGCTGCTGATGTCAGCACGGCTTGCAATCTCCTGCTGTCGGCTGCGACGCTGTATTCCCATGATATTCATAAACAGTTCATCGACCCCAATATGTCCGATAAGAAATACATGACCGTAACCCGTATTTCCGTTCTGCTCCTGGGCCTGTTGACCTTGGGCTTCGCCCTGACCATCAGCGGCATCATTTCGACCCTCATGGCCGGCTTGTCGCTCATGACGGCTTTCGCAGTCATCGTCCTCATGACCATGTATGCGCCGAAATACTGCTCTCGTCAGGCTGCGTTCTACACCATCCTGGCTTCCATCATCGTCCTCGTCGCCTGGATGTTCGTACCGGCTGTCCGCGTACTGCCGCACGTCATCTATGCCGAATGGATTGTCTGCGCCGTCACCTTCTGCGGCATCAGCTTCGTATCCAAGAAAGCCATCGCAACGGACGGACTCGTGGAAGAAAGGAAAACCGTCGGCGCACCGGCACAGCATTAAGAGTATCGGCCGGCCGTCTGCTTATTGCGCAAATCTGACCGGCTCTGCACGCTGGGACTGCGTTGTCGTCAGTCGACGTAGCTATGGCTACGCCTCCTTCCTCCGCCTTGCCCCAGCGCGCATATCCAGCCATCTTAGCGAAAACGCAACCGGTCGGCCGATACGGCGATTAAACTAAAAACTACAAACTTAAAAAGAGGCTGTCTTAATGCAACAGCCTCTTTTTTTGCTCCCCTGAGGGGTTGTTTTTAAATCACCGCGTGGAAATTCAACCTCTCCGGCCCGTTGGGCCACCTCCCCTATGAGGGGAGACTTGCGACCTGCGGTCTGGGGGGCTTTCCCAAGGCTCGCCTCATAGGAGAGCTGTCGGCGAAGCTGACTGAGAGGTTGCTTTTGAAACGCGGCCTGCGGTAATTCAACCTCTCCGGCCCGTTGGGCCACCTTGGTGCTAGCATATAAATAGGACAAGTCAAACTGAGGTTTTCCATAAAGTGATACAATAAAAGTATATATAGGGGGCCTTAGTATGACGAAGTTCAACAAACAATTCAAAG